>NZ_JBWBRD010000003.1:0-97978 GCF_056279345.1 Pseudarthrobacter sp. TE9888
GATGTGCGTCATAGGCCCGCTCACCATCGGCCCTGGTGGCCTGGTCATGAGCAAAGGCAATGGTCAAATGGGCTTCGCCGGCCGTAACCGGAGGAGCAATGTATTTTCCGCCGCCGCCCAAATTCGTCGATGGAAGGCGACGTGAGCTTTGATGCTGAACTACCGGGTCCGGATGGTAAGAAGCGTTCTCGTAGTCCATCCAGCACCTCTCGACAAACTGCGTCCGCCGCCCCGTCTGATCTTCCAGGATCGACTCGACGGCCAACATATCCAATGCCATCCGAGCCCGTGCGATTTCCAGGACCGCCGTAGGCTCCAGACTTGCCACACGCAGCCCCGATACGGCTCCTGTATCAGCAAGCCCTCCTGAACCAGCGCCTGACAACATTACAAGCGAGAAGCCGATGCGAAAGCCGCCAGGGCGAGCCCGAGCTGGAAGGTGGCGAGCAGCCCGCTGCTTTCGTGCGGCACGGCGCCGCTTCAGCATCTAGCTACAACGAGACGTTGCGCCCCCAGAGACTCTCTGGGGGCGCAACGACTATTCACACAGTATTTCCCAACGATTGGGTATGTTGCCTTTACTCGGCCTTGAAGTAGAAGCGCTTATTTACGAACTCACCCATGCCCAGGGGGCCCATCTCGCGACCGAAGCCGGAACGCTTCACACCGCCGAAGGGGAGTTCGGCAGCCTCGGCTGCAATGACGTTGACATGCGTCATGCCCACCTCAAGCTGAGATGCAATTTTGGCTGCCCGCGCCTCGTCGCGGGAGAACACCGAGCCGCCGAGACCGAAATCGCAGTCGTTCGCGAGCTCAAGCGCTTCTTCATCGCTGGAGACCTTGAAGACAGTTGCGACAGGGCCGAAGATTTCTTCACGGAAGGAAGCCGACTCGCGCTTTACGCCTGTAAGGACTGCGGGGGAGAAGTAGGCGCCCTTGCCTTCAACGAGTTCGCCTCCGATTTCGAGAGTTGCGCCCTCTTCCACAGCACGCTGTACCTGCTCGTTCACCTTTTCGGCGGCAGCACGGCTTGAAAGCGGACCAAAGCCCTTCTCCGGCATGTCCAGGGGATTTCCCGGTACTAAACCGTCCGCGTGCTTCTTAAGCTCAGCGACAAACTCGTCGTAGATGTCGTCCATCACGATGATCCGCTTGTTGGCATTGCAAACCTGGCCGGCGTTGTAGACGCGAAAATTCCATGCTTCAGCGGCGACGGCGGCTACATCGTCGGAGTCAAGCACGATCATCGGGTCTGTGCCACCGAGTTCAAGCACGGCCTTCTTAAGGTGTCGGCCGGCGTGTTCACCAATGATGGCGCCCGCTCGTTCCGAACCGGTCAACGAGACGCCTTGCACGCGAGGATCAGCAATAATCTGTGCTATCTGGTCATGTGATGCGAAGAGGTTCGTGTAAGCGCCGACGGGCACGCCAGCTTCTTGCATGATTTCTTCCATGACCAAGGCTGAGCGGGGGCAGATTTCCGCGTGCTTGAGCAAGATGGTGTTGCCGAGCACCAGGTTCGGCGCCGCGAAACGGGCGACCTGGTAATACGGAAAGTTCCATGGCATGACGCCCAGCAGCACGCCGATGGGCCGGTTCTCGACGATTGCCTTGCCAGGAATCGTGCTTGGAATCTCCTGGTCGACGGCCAGACTCGGGCCGTGAACCCCGTAGTAGCTGATGATCGAGGCGGCGAACTCGAGCTCCTCGATGCCCTCGGACACGGGCTTGCCCATTTCCTGGGCGACGATCTTCGCCAGTTCTTCCTTACGCTCTTCGAAGATTTCTGCAACTCGGCGGACGATGGCTGCACGATCCTGGATGCTTCTGTTGCGCCACTCTTGGTATGCGGCATCGGCATTCTTGAGGGCCTGCTCGACCTGAGCGTCGGTGGCGGTCTCGAAGCTTTCGATAACTTCGCCCGTTGCCGGGTTCTCAACGCGGTACACAGACATGATGCTCCTTCTGCTATTTCGGGTGATGTGGGAGGTCACTGCTTTTCAGCAGCAGCGGGTGGGCGATGGAGAAAACGACCGACCAGGGTCGGTCAGGGTATGGAACTGCATAAAACTGCCCTCCGCCTTGCAACGCTTCTTGAGCTGTCTATCGTCAGCTTTTGCTCATCCAGGGATGCCCCTATACGTCCACGTCTAGAGCTCAGCTTATGCGTATTGCTGATTGTCGTCAATCAGCAATAAGATGGAAGCTCTAGCTGGAAAACCGATTGACGCCACCGCTCGTACTGTCCTACTCTGCTTTTGCGACGGATTGTCAGTCAATCTACAATCTGGCGCCGGGTGGCCCCAGAGATTCCACTAACTCTGCTGCTCTTGGCGCCACTTGCAGCCGCTATTCAGTTTCGTCCTCCAGAAAGGTTGGGAAAGATGGCAGGTGCTGATCCGGGCCGCCCGACTGAGGTGTTGGCCTCAAAGGGCACAGGACTCAACCTGTCTCCGGTCCAGTCGAACACTCGGCGCAACGAGACCACCGAGTTGCTGAGGCGTGCCTTTCTCCGGGGGGACCTCGTACCAGGGCAGAGACTAAAGGAAATCGAACTTTGTGCGGCGCTGAACGTAACCCGGCCCACCCTGCGTGACGCGATGGGCAAGCTCATCCATGAGGGCATCCTCGTTCAGGTCCCTTACAAAGGCGTGAGTGTGGCCGAATTCAGTCCGGAGGAGATTCTCGACGTCGCCGAGATCCGGTTTGCGCTCGAGTCCCAGGCCGCCACGCGCATTGCTAAACAGGACAACGGGCACGGACTGGCGGCGCTGCGGCAAGCCCTGGAGGAACACATTGCGGCCCTGGATACCGGGGACGAAGTGGAGGCCGATTTAGCCCATCTTGAGTTCCATCGAGTTATGTACGAAGCGTCAGACAGCCCGCTGCTTGCACGCATCTGGCCGCTGATTGCAGCCCGCATCCAAATGGCGATAATGACGGACTACGCGGCCAGGCATGATCCTTCGCGGGATAAGGAGCTTCATACACGGTTGGTGGAGGTCATCGAAAACGGCGACGAAGGGGCAATCGTCGAGGAGATACGTCGGCATGTAATTGGGAGCGCGGAGGAAGTCGTGTTCGTGATCGGATCCCAGAGCGCCCGGCCGTCCCGCCAATACGAAAAACAGAACATGGCGACGACGCCGCAAAAAACCATCGGAAATAGGATGATTTCGCTATGAAGGAAGATTCGAGCTCTTGTGAGGGCACGAACGCCTGCGACGATTGCGGGCTGCGAAGCCGCGTGTGGTTCGCAGGCAAGGGGACTGCAGGCTTTAACCACCGGGCCAACCTCAAAGCCGGCGGGCATCTGGGCGAGATGTTCGATGGACGCCCCGTCATAGGGATCGCCAACTCAGCATCCGATCTGGTCCCATGCAACTCCGGGCTCACGGAACTGGCAGAGTGGGCAGTACGCGGTGTTCTGGAAGCGGGAGGTTTCCCCCTGGTCTTCCCGACCATGTCCATCGGTGACTCGATCATGCGGCCAAGCGGCATGATGTACCGCAACCTCATGAGCATGGAGCTGGAAGAGCTCGCCCGCAGCAACCCGATAGACGGACTGGTCCTGCTGACCGGCTGCGACAACACTGCACCCGCCTATGTCATGGGAGCAGCGAGCACCGGCCTGCCGACCATGATGATCCATGCCGGCCCGATGCTCTCGGGGAACTGGCGGGCGCAGACGCTCGCATCGGGCACTGATGTCTACCGCTTGAACGACCAAGCGCGAATGGGTGACCTCGACTCCTCGGACCTCGACCAGGCCGAATACGGTATCTCCAGAAGCGTCGGCACCTGCAACACCATGGGTACGGCGTGCACAATGGGTGCCGTGCTTGAGGCGATGGGGCTGTCGCTGATGGGAACGGCCAATATTCCCGCCGTCGATGCCCGCAAGAAGGCCGCTGCCCAGCGCACCGGACGACGGATTGTGGAGCTCGTCCGAAACCAGACCGGTATCGCCGACATCCTCACGTCTGCGGCGTTCTATAACGGTGCCAGGACAAATGCCGCCATGGGCGGGGGCACGAATACAACCGCGCACCTCGTGGCAATCGCCGGGCGACTTGGCGTGCCTTTCACCATCGACGACATGGAGAAGTACAGCCGGGATGTACCCCTGCTCGCCAACGTTAAGCCATCAGGCGAGTACCTCATGGAAGACTTCTACAATGCAGGCGGCCAGGCTGCGCTGATGAAGGCCATGGGAGAACTTCTCGATACCAGCGCGATCACAGTTTCTGGCAAAACAATCGGCGACGAGGTCGCGTCCGCACGTATTTGGGACCCGGCAATCATCACAACACCTGACAGTCCGTTCAGTACCGCACCGGCTCTTGCAGTGCTGCGCGGGAACCTCGCACCCCGAGGCGCGATCATTAAGGCGACCGCGGCCGACCCGCGCCTGCTGGATCACCGTGGCAAGGCGGTAGTCTTCGAATCCATTGAAGACCTGGACGCTCGATTGGACAGTGATGACCTTGAGGTCGACGCTGATTCCGTACTCGTGCTGCGCGGCATCGGCCCTCGGTCGTATCCGGGCGCGCCGGAACTCGGCAATATTAAGATTCCGCGCAAGCTGCTTGAACAGGGGGTCACCGATATCATCCGCATCTCGGACGGACGGATGAGCGGCACCGCATTCGGCACAGTAGTGCTGCAAGTGACCCCCGAGGCGGCAGTGGGCGGTCCTTTGGCATTGATCCGCGACGGAGACATCATTCACCTCGACGTGGCAAACCGCCGGCTCGACGTAGAGATAAGCGACGACGAGATCGAACAGCGACGACGCGAATGGAACCCGATCGAGGACCAGACCCAACGCGGCTTCCGCCGACTCTACATCGACCACGTACTCCAGGCCGACGAGGGCTTCGACTTCGATTTCCTCCGCGGCTCGTCGGGTGCGCCTCCGATGCTCCGCCGCCCGTACTAACGGCCTTCGGCGTCGGAATGGGCATAAAACGAGCGCTGCTTGTACTTTTCACCTGACGTATCAGGTCTCAAGGCTCTTCCACTACGCCGCAGGTTTTGTTCTCACACTGTTTGCTCCCTTGGAGCCGCTTTGCGCAGCTATGCACCACCCCTTAGCGCCGACTAGCGCGTGCCCAACGAAGGACACACCATTCATGACTGACGTTCTCTGGTTTTCTGACCTTGGCCTGTCCGACCTCGACCAGGTTGGCGGCAAAAATGCTTCACTTGGGGAAATGGTTCGTAGCCTCGCCTCCACCGGGGTGAAGGTTCCAGACGGTTTTGCCACCACGGCCGACGCCTATCGCCGGTTCTTAAGTGAATCGGGTCTCGACGAGCGGATTGAGCATATTCTGCAGGGGCTCGATAGCGACGACGTGACCGAATTGGCCCAGGTCGGCCAGGAAATCCGTGACTTGATTCGCCTCACTGCCTTTCCTGCCGGCTTCGAGGAGCAGATCCGTTCCGCATACACCCACCTGACTGGCCAGCATGGCGCGGATGTGTCCTGGGCTGTGCGCTCCAGCGCCACGGCCGAGGACCTGCCGGACGCTTCCTTCGCCGGGCAGCAGGAAACCTTCCTGAACATCCGCGGCGTGGACAACATCCTGCTCGCCATCAAGGACGTCTTCGCCTCGCTCTACAACGACCGCGCCATCGCCTACCGTGTCCACCACGGATTCACGCACTCGGAAGTGGCACTCTCGGCGGGCGTCCAGCGCATGGTCCGCTCCGACGTCGGGGCCTCCGGCGTGATGTTCACGATGGACACCGAGTCAGGCTTTAACGACGCCGTCTTCATCACCTCCTCCTACGGCCTCGGCGAGGCCGTGGTCCAGGGCGCGGTGAACCCGGACGAGTTCTACGTCCACAAGCCGGCCCTGGCGGCCGGGCGCCCGGCAGTCCTCAAGCGCGGCCTGGGCGAAAAGGCCGTCCAGATGACCTACACCGATTCCGAGGAAGTCGGCCGGACCGTGGACTTCGTTCCGGTGCCGGCTGACCAGCGGCGCCGGTTCAGCCTGACCGACGACGAGGTCCAGCAGCTCGCCCGCCACGCGGTGGCCATCGAGAAGCACTACGGCCGTCCGATGGACATTGAGTGGGGCAAGGACGGCGTGGACGGGGAGCTGTACATCCTGCAGGCCCGCCCGGAGACCGTCGAATCCCGCAAGGCCTCCGGCACTATCTCCCGTTACACGCTCACTGAGCGCTCGAATGTCCTCGCCGAGGGCCGCGCCATCGGCCAGCGGATCGGCGCCGGCCAGGTGCGTGTACTGACCTCCATCGACCAGATGGCCTCGTTCCAGACCGGCGACGTGCTGGTGGCGAACATGACCGATCCCGACTGGGAACCGATCATGAAGAAGGCCGCCGCGATCGTCACCGACCGCGGCGGACGCACCTGCCATGCGGCGATCATCGCCCGCGAACTGGGGATCCCCGCCGTCGTCGGAACCGGAAACGCGTCCCGCGTCCTGGCCGAGGGCACCCCGGTCACCGTGTCCTGCGCCGAAGGTGAGGCAGGCTTCGTCTACGAAGGGTTGCTTGACTACACGCTGCAGGAGACCAGCCTGGACACCATGCCGGAAGCGCCGGTGAAGATCATGATGAACGTGGGCACGCCCGAGCAGGCGTTCAGCTTCGCCAAGCTGCCCAACCACGGTGTGGGCCTGGCCCGGCTGGAATTCATCATCAACCGCCAGATCGGCATCCACCCCAACGCGCTGCTGGCAGTCGCCGGGGAGATCGAACGCCCGGCGTCGCTTTCGGACTACACCGTGCGGGAGATCCGCGAAAAGACCGCAGCCTACGACGGTCCGCGGGACTACTACGTCCGCCGCCTGGCCGAGGGCATCTCCACGATCGCCGCGGCCTTCGCCCCGGAAACGGTGATCATCCGACTCTCCGACTTCAAGTCCAACGAGTACGCCAACCTGCTGGGCGGCCCGGCGTTTGAGCCGTCCGAGGAAAACCCGATGATCGGCTACCGCGGCGCGTCCCGGTACCTGTCGGACTCGTTCCGCCAGGCGTTCGAGCTCGAGTGTGAAGCCCTGAAGTACGTGCGCAATGAAATGGGCCTGTCCAACATCAAGATCATGGTCCCGTTCGTGCGCACCCTGGACGAGGCCCGCGGCGTCATCGAGCTGCTCGCCGAGAACGGCCTGCGCCGCGGCGAGAACGGCCTGGAGATCGTGATGATGTGCGAGCTGCCCGCCAACGCGCTGCTGGCCGATGAGTTCCTGCAGTACTTCGACGGCTTCTCGATCGGTTCCAACGACCTGACCCAGCTGACCCTGGGCCTGGACCGCGACTCGGCGCTGGTGGCCGAAGGCTTCGACGAGCGGAACCCCGCCGTCACCAGGCTGCTAGAGATGGCCATCGCAGCCTGCCGTGCCAAGGGCCGCTACGTCGGCATCTGCGGCCAGGGCCCCAGTGACCACCCGGACTTCGCCGAGTGGCTGCTGGCACAGGGCATCAGCTCCATCTCGCTGAATCCGGACGCCGTTACCGAGACCTGGCTCCGCCTGGCCCGGTCCGGTAACCACACAGCCATCTGAGTGGCAACCAAGCCCGCTGTGGGGGCGGAAGGCGCTGCCGCCCCCACAGTGTTCTTCCTTTCGGACAGCACCGGCATCACCGCCGAGACGCTGGGCAACACCCTGCTGACGCAGTTCCCGGCCCAACACCTGGAACGCCGGAGCATCCCATTCATCACCACCGTGGACCAGGCGGAGGAGGTGGTGGCCGTCATCGATCAGCTTGCCGCCGCCGGCCCGCGGCCAATCGTCTTTTCCACCACCGTGGGCCTGGACATCCGCGCGGTCCTGGCCCGCAGCCGCGGCCACTTTTTCGACCTGATCGGTGCGCACATCGGCCAGCTGGAGCAGGCCCTGCGCGCCTCCGCCAGCGGCCAGCCGGGCAAGGCGCACGGCCTGGGCGACGCCATCCGTTACCGTTCGCGGATGGCCGCCGTCGAGTACGCGATAGAGCACGACGACGGCCAGTCGCTGCGTGCCCTGGAACGCGCCGAACTGATCCTCATCGCCCCGTCGCGCTGCGGCAAGACCCCCACCACGATGTACCTGGCCCTGCAGCACGGCATCCTCGCGGCCAACTTCCCCCTGGTGGAGGAGGACTTCGAAAACCTGGCCCTGCCCAAACCCCTGCAGCCGTTCGCGCACAAGTGCTTCGGACTGACGTCCCTGCCCGTCCGGCTCAGCCAGATCCGGCAGGAACGCCGCCCCGACACTAACTACGCCTCGCTGAACCAGTGCGCCTTTGAGCTGCGGAACGCCGAGGACATGTACCGAGTCAACAAGGTGCCATTCGTGAACTCGGCATCCATGTCCGTGGAGGAAATCTCCGCCACCGTCCTACAACGGATGAAGCTGCACCACTAAAGCATCCACCGGCAGCCATCACGTAGGAAGACGGTCCCGTCCGCCCTCGAATGATCAGTCCCGGCACCCCACAAGATGGTGTGCAGGTCCTCTTTGGAACTGCTCCCCTGCCGGTTTCTAAGAAGCCGATAATGAAGATTCCGTCAACCTGTGGAAGATGAGCGGCGAGGTTCCGCGTCAGCCCACGACCTTTCGGTTCCGGGGCACGGGCAGCGACTGCCGGCAGCTCACGCTTCTCCGTAGCGCCTGGCCGTTATGGTGGTGCCATGGCTTTTGACGCGCATGTTCTCCAGGTTCTCATAGCATCTCCCTCGGATACGAAAGAGGCCCGCGATGAAACGGAAAGAGCCCTTCATGGTTGGAATAGCGCTCGAGCGACACGCGAGCAGGTAATTCTCCTTCCTAGGCGATGGGAGTCGGACTCCGTACCCCGTATGGGGAGCGGCGACGGCCAGGAAGTGATTAACAGTCAGTTGGT
Source organism: Pseudarthrobacter sp. TE9888 (assembly GCF_056279345.1). Classification (NCBI taxonomy): domain Bacteria; kingdom Bacillati; phylum Actinomycetota; class Actinomycetes; order Micrococcales; family Micrococcaceae; genus Pseudarthrobacter; species Pseudarthrobacter sp. TE9888. The sequence goes on from NZ_JBWBRD010000003.1 coordinate 8,860, forward strand.
CGATGGCAGTGACATCGTAATCGTGATCTTCAATAGCAAGGTGGGGCAGGCTACCCCTCGGGCTATCTCAGGAACCGCAGAAGAGCTTCAGCGTGCCGTGGACCAGGGGAAGCACGTTCACGTTTTCTTCTCGGACGCACCGGTTTCTCGGGACGCCTTGGAGTCGGCGAAGGAGGTTGAGGAGTTCAAAAAATCCCTCGAAGCCAAGGGGCTCTACGGAACTTTCTCCGACGCAGCGGACCTTGCCTACCAGGTCCGAAATGCTATCGAAGCCGATCTCCAAGTAATGGACCTTGCAGCGCCCACCGGCAGGAAAGCAGGACCGGCGGGAGCGGATCCAGTGGCATCCTATGAGTTCCAGCGAGAGCAAGATTTCGATAGCCGCGGCAAGGTTCGCTACAGGACGAGGAATACGCGGCTGGAAGTGACGAACCACGGCGAAGCAGCTGCGGAGGACTTCACGTTCACCCTGACCCCCGTCGACGCCGGCGAACTACCGATGCTGGAGCGAAACGAGATTGGCGTCACCATTCCAGCCAAGGGATCCTTCTCCTACCCCTTGATCCAGCTAGGGGGTGGCGCGAGCGTACTGACTATGGAGATGTCCTGGGCGGAGCGCGGGACATCGAAAACGAAGAGGCAGACAGTCTCCCTCTAAAACGACGTGTTCGCTGTTCGCCGCTACTCACATGGAGCGCGGCTGCCCCTCCGGCACACCGCTGAGCCGTGGAGGCCACTCCCCTGACCATTTTAAAGAGCCGATAGCTTATATTACGTAAAGCTAGCGCTAACGAGGGGTTCCCTGGGGCGCCAATCCGGGCCCCAGTATCACCCGATGCAAGAGGCTCCGGAAGCTGTGCAGAAGCTCGCGCCAGGTTGGCGAAGCCCCGATCAAATAGCGGTTGACCGGAGCTCCAGGAGCATTATGCCCAGCCGAACCTTGAGGTTGCCTGTGAGCTACCTTTACACCTGCCGCTGCTACAGAAGCCCGCAAAACCCTAATGGTAGTCGGACAGCTTTTCGTGGGAGGACGGCGAGGACATCCCTATCAACGCCGGGTAGGAAAGATGGCAGAAGGCCCCGATGATCAGGAGCGACCCGCTCTGAACGGTGCGCTCAGTGCCAAAGCCGCCACTGATAGCGGACGTTATGCAAGGTAAATTGCTTGAACCTTCAAGCAATTGCCCTTTTTAGCCAAACACGCAGGGGTCTCTTACTAAGAGCCGGCGGGCGGCAATACACTGTCTCGCCAGCCGGCTCTTAGCGGAATGGTTACCCGTCCTTTGGCATTTTGGTCGGAAGGCGACGCTTGTCACCAAGGGCGAAACGCGATGGTCCGCACTGGGAACAGCCGGGATCCTGACGCGGCTCATCGATCAGCACTTCCCCGCTTAGGGCATCCGCGTGGAACCACGCCACGTCCAGCCCTTGCGTTGAGAGACCAGTGACGCGCATAAGCCATTCGTTGACCGCATGGCTGGTTGCGACCGAGTTGAGAGTAATGACGCTGGGAGCGTGCACTCCCGGGTCGTCCACATAGCGTTGCCGATCGAGTTGCTCTGCGGAAGTGGCCTCCTCGCGAAGCCGGTCGGAGGAAATCAATCCGTTGCACTTCAAGCAGGCCCCACCGGGACCTACCCGACGACTCACCGCAAAAACGTCGGTGACATCGCCGCTGAGCTTATCGACGGAGATCTTTGCCCCGACCTGGGTGACGGTGATGAGGTACTGGTGAGCTATAGCGTTGACGACCAAACGCGCGGTCGCGCTATCGGCGGAAAGAAACACATGGTCGCAATCCCGCAGGAGCTGCGCCACCTCATGTTCCTCCACGCCGCTTACGATCGCATCAACCCGAATTGCAGGTGAAGCGGTTCGAGCCACCCGTCTGGCCACATGAACCTTCTTCGCTGCGAGGCGATGGCCCAGCTCCCTTATCCAGCTTGGCCGGCGTTCGTCTGTCATCCAGGGGTGAGCATCGGTTCGGCGCGCTCCAACAATCCGCGACAGGTTGGACGTCTCAACCACGTCGGAATCGATCAGAACCAGGTGCCCGACTCCGAGCCGAGCGAGCTGTTCACTGATTAAGGATCCTGCCCCGCCGAGACCGACAACGGCCACTTTCTGCCTTTTGAGTATTTCCTGGCCCCGATCACCGAACAGCCGTGCCTGGCGGTCGTACTCCTGGGAGGCACTCGGTGCTTTACGAGGAGCGGGAGTCAGGATCTGGCGCACCGGGTCGGTAATGACGAGGTGGTCAAGTTCCAATCGCTCCCCTGTGCTTGTCCATAGGTCTCCTGCCACAGCGTCCTCGGCGAAGACCAGAGCTCCTACGACAGGAGCTCCAATCAGCTCGAGAAGACCAGGGTAACCGAGCTCGTGCGATTCCAGATCTGTTTGCGAAAACGCAACGGTTCCCCGTCCTCCGTGGCAGTGAACTGCAAGGTACACAGACTGGTCTTCCGCGAAGCTCAGCGCAGAATCCAGCACAAAGTCAGCGGTCAGCTTTCGATAGCCCTTGGTGCCGGGAACATAATGCTTCCCATCAGACGCAGTCAGGACCTCGCGCACGAGCAAGCGGACCTCCCGCGTCGTGCGTCCAATGCCGCACCTGAGGATTGCCCCATGCTCGTCGCCGTCCCCGGGGAACAGGTGAGCGCGGAGCGTGGCCCAGTGTTCACCACCGATAGTTACCGTCCACATCATCGGTCGGCCAGCCATCTCAGGACCTTCAAGAGCTTGCCTGCTGCCGTATTAGTAGCGCTGTCCAGAACATTCGTGCGACGCGAGAGCTGGGTCGCCATCATCGTGCCACCTGTCCAGCAGCCGATTGACTGCTGGATTCCCTCACCGAGGGGCTGCCCGTCGATGCGGGCGAGGTCAGGTCGCACGAAGTGAGGGTACACGTCCGCTTCGGGATAGTTATAGGGAATCTGGAAGGCAATCCAAGTTTCCCCCTGAGAGAAGGCCGGCCCCGTTGGAACGGGTTCGACCCGCACCCACGCTCCCCCGTCCCCGGTTTCCTCGAAGATAAGTGAGGAATCCGGGAACGAGGTGCGCAGTTCCTCAAGCGCCACCTGCACTTCATCGGTGATCGCCATGAGTGCCCCTAGGAGTTGTCGTCGTCAGCGACGGCGGCGAACTCGATACCCTCACGGATCTCGACAATGTCAGTGTCGCCGATCACCGTGCGATGGTTGCGGTTCTTTATGTGGAACAGCACGTACGTCGGCTGGATGGCAAACCCCAGCGAAATCGCCTCGTGCTTGATTTCCGATCCGGAACTGCGCCCCTTCGGCAGCAGAATCGGCTTCTTATTGAAGACGGCCTCGACAACCTTGGGGTTCTTGATGCGCCCTTCGTTCGACGCGCTGGTTTCGTTTCCAGTGTGGTGCTCGGCTACAGTCATGGCCGAAGCCCCCTTTCAGGCTTCTAGGTGGCGCGATCGGCTTCCAATCGGCGCGCCACCCTACGATTCGAGCATAGATTTTCTATACCCGCTTGGTACAACAATCTAAGTGTACACCAAGTTGGTATAGACTTTGGGGTGTAAAGGTTAGTGGAACTAGGGTTCGGCAGCCAGCAAGAGGCAGAGATGTACAGTGACGTGCAGCACCTCCGGCGCGTGTACGGAGACGTCACGGGCCAGAAAATTTGGTTGCGATTGTCGCAGATTGACGCAGCCGCAAATTTCGCGCGGCTCAGCCGACTTCCGCAGGCCCGCTGTCGGCTGCTTACGTCCGATCACCGTCGCCACTACTCGCTCGCCATTGATGAACTGCGCGTGCTGATTGTGGCCGTGGCGCATCAGCCTGTTCCGTGCCGGTCCGACGGGACGATAGAACTTGAGCAAGTGACCCGACTCAAGTTCATTGCAGTCCAAGAACGGGCGCCGAAAGGATAAGGAAGGGGCATGAACATGGACACCGACATACGAGGTGGCGGCTGGCATCCTTATCGGCCCACCGAGATCCCCGCTCCGGGTGAAACTCTCCGTGAGACGCTTGAATCGCTCGACATGAGCCAGAGCAAACTTGCTTCACGGACAGGACTGACCCTGAAGCACATCAATCAGATCATTCAGGGCAACGCAGCGATAAGCCCTGAAACTTCGCTAGCCCTTGAGAGAGTCACAGGCGTCGAAGCTGACTTTTGGAACTCCCTTGAAGCCAGATTTCAGGACCACCGAGTCCGAGAAGAAGAGGCGGCCCGGCTTGGCAAGCATGAAGAATGGCTCCAGCGCATGCCGCTCTCCGCGCTTCGAAAACTGGGTTACATACATTCGGACAAGCGCAAAGCGGGGGCGCTTCTTCAGGAGGCCTTAGCGTTTTTCGGTGTCGGGTCAATCGAGGCTTGGGAAAAGAGCTGGAACACGCCTGCTGCGGCGTTTCTGCAATCGACAGCCTTTGATGCCGACGCTGGCGCCGTAGCTGCCTGGCTGCGTCTCGGCGAATTGCAGGCAAAAGACATAGATTGTGCACCCTTCGACAGAGTCGTCCTCAGGCGCATACTCCCTGCACTCCGCGCGCTCACAGTGAAGCAGCCAAAGGAATTCTTCCCGGAACTGGTCGCCCTCTGCGCGACCGCAGGTGTCTGTGTCGTACTAGTCCCTGAAGTTACTGGTGCTCGAGCCAGCGGTGCGTCTCGATTCATCTCGCCGTCAAAAGCGCTGATACAGCTAAGTAATCGAGGGAAGCGCAATGACAAGTTTTGGTTTGCCTTGTTTCACGAGCTTGGGCACTTGCTGCTGCATGGAAAGAAAGAGCTATTCGTAGAATTCACAGCTCCAACAGCCAATGTTTCTGCCGCCGAAGCAGAAGCCAACGAATTTGCATCCTCCTTGCTCATACCCAAGCAATACGAGAATCAGCTTCGCGCGATCAAGACCCCTCGTGACGCGGTTGAATTGGCTGAAACTATCGGAGTTGCCCCGGCAATTGTTGCCGGGCGGTATCAACGAGAAACAGAGGACTGGCGTTTTGGTCCGACCCTGTTTCAAAAATTAGAAATAACAACTGGTCCTACCAGCCAAACATCCAGCAATAGGTGACAGTCCTTCACTATCTCCTGTTTCAAGAGAGCCGCGGAACTGGTTGCGTCCCGGGCCGAGGCATACCGAATTCTCAAACACTCGGCCTGGACGCACGTGCTTCCCTGTACTCCTTGTAAGCCGAACTCCTCTAAAGGAATGTACAGCTTAGGGCGACCTGGGCAGTGTTGCAGGATCCACCCATGAATGCCCTAGTTGTGCAGACACTGTCTGCACAACTAGGTATCTCGCTATCCTGCCACCGGTTCGGACGGGCAGGCTTGTTGCTCTGCTTCCGGCAGTGCAACAGGGATGGAAATCGCTTGGAGAACGTGACCCTGTCGTTGGTGACATAGACATAGAAGTTGCGTTGCCACGGGATAGGGCCCGTTAGCCGCACTTACTCGGCTGGACCCGATGTGCACAGCAGCCGAATTGTCCAAAGTTCTATGGACAATTCGACTTCCTCCTGCGCTGGTGGCGCATCCCGAGTTCATTAGTCGGACGGTGACCTCTATCGGTCAGGTAGGCGCTCTACTCGCTACTTTCTATGACTTCGGAATTGGGCTCGGCCCATTCCAGGGCGGCGACGAGGTGTCCCTCGTCGGGCAGCGCTTGTTGTTCGGCCACGGGAAGCTTGTCGTAGGTATACGCGGCGACGGCCATGGGTGACGTGGAGCGGCCGAGACTGTACCGGACACTGCGGTCGTTCTTGGTGCCGCAGATGAGAATGCCAATGGTTTCGTTGTGGTGGTCCCGGCGGAGGACGTCATCGACGAGGGCGACGTAGAAGTTGAGTTTGCCGGCGTATTCGGGCTGGAATTTGCCTGTTTTGAGTTCGATGACGACGTAGCGGGATTGTTCGATATGGAAGAAGAGCAGGTCGACGTAGAAATCGTCACCGTCGACGTCAAAGTGGACTTGCCGGCCGACGAAGGCGAAGCCAGGGCCCAGCTCGCGGAGGGTTTCGGTGATTCTGCTGGTGAGGGCGTTTTCAAGTTCCCGCTCGGCGACTTCGCCTGAGAGCCCGAGGAATTCAAAATTGTAGGGGTCCTTGGCTACCTGCTGGGCGAGCTCTGAGTCCGGCGCATCGAGGTGTTGGACAAAGTTTGAGGGCGCGGCACCCGTGCGTTCCAGAGTCTTGTTCATGATCATGTTCATGAGGACGTTGCGGGACCAGCCGTGCTGCACGGCAGCGGCGGCGTACGAGTCCCTTGCCTCCTCGTCGAGCCGTTTGTCGAGGATGATGCGGATATGGCCCCACGGCAAATGTCCCACAGGCTGTGGGACATTTGGATCGAATGCCGGCCAGGCGTCGGCGAAGCTGCGCATGTACTGCAGGTTCGACCGTGACAGGCCCTTCATGTCGGGAAACTCAGCTCCCAGGTCGTCGGCCAGTCTGCCGATGACCCCACTCCCCCACCCTTCAACAGCTTGCCGCTCAAGTATCGTTTTCCCGATGGACCAATACAGTGCAATGAGCTGGGTGTTGACGGTCCGGATCGCCTGGATACGGGCAGCCCGCACCCGGTTCTTGAGCTCGCTGAGGAGGTCGGTGTAGCCGTTGGGCGGGGCGAGGTCGCGGGCTTCAGTCATGGGTTCGATCCTATCGAGGGCACCGACATGGCCCGGCCGTTCCCTCTCAGAGCCGGCTTAGCGGCCGGGGCCGCCTTTACCTCGTTCTGCCCCCAGCGATGCTCCCGTGGGGGTCTTTCTGGCTTTGGCTGCGCCTTTGCCCAGGGTGACGGCTCCGCTGGGGTGCGTGCCCTCGCTGCGTTCCGCGGCTGCCCGTCCTCGGACTTGCGCTTCGTTGGCGCCGGTGGTGGCCAGGGACGCGGCAAAGGCTTGCTGCCGCTCGGCTGAGCCATAATCGGCGACTGACGTGCTTTCGGCTTTCAGTCCCTGGGCTTTGAGCCCGCTGCCGTCGTTCCCGGTGACACGGTTTTCGATTTCGCGTCCGACGCCTTCAAGGCGGGCGAAGAGTTCCTTTTCTGCCCGCTCGTACCGCTGCTCAAGGGAGGAGAACTGGGAGCCCTTGAAGCCGCCTTCTGCCAGGAGCCTGGCTTCGTGCATATCCTTGGCCGCTCTGACGAACTCGGGATCTTTGAAGTGGGACTCGTTGGCACCGTTGACGTTCGCTGTTGTTTCTTTGCGCAGCTGGTCAAGGTCCGGACCGTTGACACCGTCCTTGCCGATGAGGAACATGCGTTCCTTGATGTCCACGTCGGCAGCTTCAGCTGCCGCTGGGGTTTTGGCGTTGTGTGCCCGCTGCAGCGCCTGTGCCAGCTCGGGGTTGGCCAAGTACTCAACCGGAACCTGGTGGCGCTCCATTTCGGGCGCCAGCTTCTCCGCCTGTGCGCGCAGTTCTTCAGCGCGGGCCGCTGCGAGCAGCTGCATGGCCTTTTCATGTTGGGCAGCTGCCTTGCGCGCCTCTTCCTGACTCAGGGCCATTGCTTCCAGCCGGGCCCTTTCGGTCGTGATGGTCTGGATGCCTGACTCCAGGTAGGCGGTGTCCGATCCGACGTCGTGGGTGTCGATCCCATAGCGGGTCAGGACTTCCTGCCTGATCCGGTCCGCGGCCGCCAAGGCTGCCGGGTCATGGTCTTTCCATGCCTCTGCTACAGCGTGGGCAGTGGCAATATCGCCGGGCTGTGCTTTGTCCCACCACTGATCCTTCTCCACCGGGGAGAGCGCGGCGCGTGCAGCGCTGCGTTGGGCGGCCAGTTGTGCCTGCGCTTCGTGCGCTGCCTGGGCGTCCTGCTGTTCCCGCTGCCGCTGCAGTTCCTGCCGTCGGCGGGCCAGGGTTTCGGCAATGCGTGAAGCGATCAACAGCGACTGCCGTATCCCGCCGTCCAGCACGTCGTCGATTCCATCTGATTCACTCATGGTGTTCCCCCTTGCACTTGGTGTGATTCGTTATCGGTCGAGCACAGGGCCAGATTCGCGCCCTGTCTGTTGGTGGGTTTTGGCCGGCGTCGGAGTGGTGGGTACTGCCGAACCTGGGCGGATGGGAGCCATACCGCGAAGGCCAAGTTCCACCGCATTCGGTACAGGTGTCTGTTCTGGTGCCGTTCGTTCCGGTGCGCCCACACTGACCGGCTTGGGCATGGTCGCTGCGAAGGGTTTCAGTTGTTCGGTCACCACGGTGCGGATCCGCTGCGCTTCCCTTGTTCGTCCCGATTGTTGGTGCATCTCGTGGATGGCAAAGGCAGTGTTCACCAGCTGCAGCATGAGGGCCGACTGTGCAGCGGTCTTGTTCTTGCTCGATGCCGCCATGAACAACATGGCCGTCCCGGCAATCGACGGGAGCGCCACGGGCTTGCTGTGCTGGCGTGGTGCTCGCAGCTGCGCTGTGCGGGCCAGTTCTGCAGCGGTCGCTGCCAATGGTCCGGGCGTAGGTTCCAGGCGATGGGACCATGCCGCGAATGCCCCTGATACTTCCCGCGCTGCCTTCGCCCAGGTGGCGTGGTCATCCTTAGGCAGGACGCGCAGCTTCTCAACCAGCGCTGTTGCGTTGCGGGTGTATTCCACCCACACATCTGCCGAAGGGGTAGCGTTCTCCGGGCCGGTCCTGGAGACCTTGCGCTTGTTGCGCGCGGCAGCGTTCCACTCCGCTGCCGCCTCGGTAGCCAGATGCGGGGAATCCATCCATTCCTGACGCAAGGCGCCGAGCTTCAGGTCTGACGCAAGCGTGCCGCCACCGAACCAGATAGGCCGCTCCCCCGGCTTCGGCCTCTCCGCTACCGAGTACCCGACGATGACGTCGGTGGTGCTCTTCGCGTAACGCGGGCGGACCAGCAGCCCGGTGTCACGGGACCGCCGAACGAACTCGGCCTCGGTGGCTGAGGCGCTGGCGCTGGCGCGCACCTTGCGGGCAAGGGAGGCCCGGTGCATTTCGCGTTCGTCCCGGATGGCGGTGGCCTTCTCGGCGCGGTCGTACCCGCGGGTGGCATGCACGCTGGAGAGCTCTTCGAGCCCGTACTTGGTTTCCAGTTCCCGGCAGGTCTGTTGTGCGCGTTTATAGTCGCCGTGGGTGGAGGCTTTGGTGCCGTCTTCGCGGACGAGGGACACGGCGATATGGATGTGGTGGTTGCCGTTTTCGCTGGTGCCGTGGTTGATCGCTACCCAGCGGCACTGGGCTTTTCCGCTGGCTTCGGTGAAGCCCATGGCGTCGACGAAGTCGTTCGCGATGTCACCCCACTGCTGATCAGTCAGGGCGCCTTCTTCGGCGCGGAGGCTCAACGAGCAGTGCCACACGTCGGCGTGTTTGTGTCCGTTCGGTACGCGCTCCCTTTTCACCGGGTCCCAGCGGAAATCCTTCTGCAGGACCTCGACGCCGAAGCCCTTTCGGGGCTGGTCCAGATGCTTCGCGATCGCCACCGCGTCGTCCTTGTCCAGGACGCCGTCGTCGTACCAGGCCATGACTGCCGCATCGCCTGCGACAAGGTGTGGGTCGGTGTGCGCGTTCTTCGTCTTGTCCTTGTCCGTGGACGCGAGGTACAGCATGAGTCCGGACATGCGGGAGCCGCGAGTGATGTTAGGAATCATCGCCTTACATCAGCCCCTCGATCGTCCGGTCAATGCGCATCGCAACCTGGCGCACATACGCCAGTGCCGCTTTCGCGTCCTGGGGAAACTCATCGCCGGCGTTCGCGTGCCGGGCGATCTGGTTCACGTTGTTCGACACCCGCGCAAGCAGCGTATGGATCGCCATCAGCTCGGCCATCGCCGCCCTGCGCTCGATCGGCGTCTCCGAAGTCTCAGACAACGCCGAAGTAAGCAGCAGGTTCGGGACGGTCACGTTTTGCCGGGCAGCCTTCGCAATCAGGGCCGCTTCCTCATTGGCGGTCACCCAGACATCGCGCCGCTTCTTGGTCCCCGCCGGAGCATTCTCGCGGCGCTTCTTCGTTCCTGCCGTCGCATTGGCGCGGCCACGTACTGAAAAGCGGGAACGCGGCTTCTCCTGCTCTTCAGTCACGCTCTCCCCCAATCCCTTCAAACGGCCCAGCGCAGCGACCCCGACACCGGGGACCACACGACCAGTGTGCCAAGCAAACAACCACAGGGCCGTGAGCGACACGCCATTTACACCCGTGTAAATGTATAGCTTGCTCCGCCGCTGTTGCGGATGCCACCTTTCCCGCCGAAGCGGGTGGTTGGGGATGGCCGTGGCCGCGTGTCGCACTCTGATCGTGCGGGTGGGAGTCAATAGACTCGAACCGATGCGACATTCACGAAGGGGGACGTAATGAGGCAGGACCACATTCAGGACATGAACGACCCGCACCGGCGCCGGCAGTACGTTAAAGCCGACGCCGCCGAGCGGTGGGCATCCAATAGCACCCGGGGCTTTGAACACAGCGCAGACGTCACCGCAGCCTGGGAAAACTTGGCACAGGCCATCAACAACAACCAGCTCCCAAGTGACCCGGATGCCACCGACACCGCGATTGCCGAACACCTCAACCGCAGCGTTTCCGCACTCAACGGGGACGACTACTACCGCTACATCATCGTGGACTGGAAAAGAGTAAGTTTCGGGCCCGACTGGTCAGCCGACGAGATCGCAGACATGGTCGCCCGGGACTTCCTCCCGGATGCAGAACTCCGCAAGGCGATCGACGCAGCCCGCACTGATCAAACCATCCTGGAAGCCGTCAAAACGTCGGCGCAGACCATCGCACGCGAACGGTATGAGCACGAACTGGAGGATGCACCGGATAGTTACGACGGCCCCTACGCCTACGACGAGCTGTTGGAACTCGAAACCGACACCCAGCACGAGCCGGCACTCCGCGTCGAGACATCCACCTACCAAGAGGCCACAGCCGAACGCCCAGCGCACATCCATCTCGAACTAAACATCGACCGGGACTTCAACCCGGCGAACCTTGAACGCCAGCGAGCTGCCGAAGAACGTCTCATCGGCGGCACCGACCAGGTATGCGGGAGCATCGACAATGTCGCAACACGCCACCTGCAGGAATTGACCGGATCAAGAGCCCGGATCGTCAATGACGGCTACGCCATCAGCATCGACATGGACCTCCCGGCGGCCCCGGAAGATCGCACTCACCGCACCGCACCTGACACCGGAAGAGATGCCGGGCCGCCGCTAACGGCCGACCAGGAATCGGTACTTCCCGAACTGACGCGAAGCATCGAAGCAGCCCTCCCTCCGCTTGAACGTCACCACACCCAAACGCTGGCCCTAATGGTCGCCGCGGAGCTCCCCTCACCGGCAGACGTGATCCGCTCCAGCGAGCGGGTAACACTCGCAGAAGTCATCGAGCACCACGAGCGCAGGATGGGAAGCGACCAGGCGCCCCTGCCAGCGTCGCTAAGACTCGCCGAACTCTCCTTCCCACAACACCCCAGCGCCGCACTCCACAGCAGCCCTGACACCACCTCGGCGGGACCGGCAGGCACGGCACGCTCGCACCACGTTGTCCCCGACCTCGAACGCTAAACAGCAACACCACGAAAGGCACCGAACACCATGGCTTCCATCAACATCGAAGAGACCAAAAACCAAGCCCGAGCTCTGCTCAACTCGCGCATCAAGTCCGTCGAAGAACTCGTCCAGGCACGCCAGCGCGTGACCGACCTCAAAGACCAGCTCGCCGCCGCTGAACGCGACGACAAACGCGCCTACGTCAAAGCCACACGCGACGGCTGGAGCCCGGACGAACTCAAAAAGCTCGGCCTCGAGCCCGCCGCCGCAGGCCGCCGGCGCAAAGCCCAGGCCAAGCCCACTAGCTCCCCCACCGACACGGCAGCAGACGCCGGTTCAGCCGCCGAGGAAGCCGCCTAGGATAACTAAGCCCCTCGCCCACATGGGCACGGCAAAAGCGATCTACCTTCGGGCTTTTCCCGTGCCCATGTGGACGACGGGACCCACCTGACCGGCTGCACACAAACGCCAGGACACCAAGGTACGAACCTCACCGCCGGGACCGGCGAATGTGCACAGCCTGGGAACACTGGAGTCACCATCGGAGTCCTTTCCCATGGACCAAGACCGGCGCCGCCGGCCCGTCTGTCGCAGGGGTCAGGTTTCTTTCAGCAGGGACGACACACACCGTCCAGGCGGGGCGAGGTCGGGCAGCGACGGAACCGCGAGCAGTGGCCGGCTTCTAAGGCGCTCGGGGGGCTTCCAGCCCGGTAACGGGCGGTGACAACCACAAGCTGCAGGGCGGCGCTAATCACCACTAAGTACCGCAGGCCCGCGTGATCCAAGCAATGGCACCAACCGCGCATCCTGTGCATCACAAACCTGCACCACAACGATGAAGGCCGGCACCCTCGTGGGCCGGCCTTCATGCTGCTTTGGGAACTTATTGCCTAGCTGTCGCCGGGGACATCGCCGTCCGGGATCTGCCCGGACGCGATGCGCTCTGCGGTCTTCTCATAGGCGGCTTCAATGTAAGCCGCCAGGTCGTCTTGCCGGACCCTCCAAATACCCCGGCCCCCGAATTGGGCGGCCCTCAATTCCCCGCTTTTGACCAGCGCATAGACCAGCGGTTTACCGAGATTCAAGACCTCCTGAACCTCATCCAGGGTGAGCATCTTGGGGAAGGGCAAGCTGCTCGCCCCAGTCGCCTTGTTCACGTCATCGGTCCTCTTCGCCACGGCTACGCGTCCTCGTTCCGGTGCTGCATCTCATCCATCGTTCTCTGCCCTCGCCGCAGCTCGCCGGCCTGAACCGGAGGCCACGGTTTGCCGCCGTTGTACTTGCGCTGCAGACGCTTCGCCTCACGCATGCTGGCCCGGACAATGAAGTCCGAAACGCTCGCGTCACCCTCTTCAGGCTTGCCGGCATTCACGAAAGCGGCACGGACCTCCTCGGCCTGCTCCTCCGTGTAGTAGGGCGTGAACGCAGCAATCTTCTTGGCCTTCGCCATCACCACATCCCTTGACCTACTTGACCGCACGCAACACCGGCGGCCACGGGTGCAGGGTGTCCAGGTAACCCTTCCCCAGCGACATGGAGCCGTCCTCGCTGAAGCGGACATCCGAGTGCTGGTGGCTGCCGCCGGCGTGCGCAATGGCAGCCAGCACCAGGTCAAGGTTTTCCCGGTCAAGACCCGGCACCAGGTCACCCAGAACCACAGGGACATCCTCGGCCAGCGACGCGGCCAATAGCAGGAACCGACGCTCCCCACCGGAGAGCACGCCCGTCTCATCCGGGATGGCTGCGAAGTCGATCCAGGCACTCACCTGACCGGGTCCCTGCGGCTCGGCACTTGTATGGACCCATGGGTTACCAGGGGCAGCAAACTTCCCCCCAAAGGCACGGATCAGCAGCTCGGTGGCCGCCTCGATCGTGTACATGCCTCTTGCCCAGGCACGGAGATCATCTGCATGTGTCATGGTTCAGTCTTTCCGGTAAGCGAAAGGATCGGGAAGGCAGACCGAGTTTGGTCGGTACCGCTTGTGAAGGGTGGGACTTCTGCTCGCCGGCCCCTTAGCTAGGGGCTGCTCTTTGTCTTAGCTTTGGGCGTGCTTTTTGCGTCCATCAACGCCAGATACTTCCGGAAGGCCCGGGGATCAAATTTGTCAGCGGGCAGGTCGCCGCCGGAATTCTGTACATCGTTCACTACATCGACGTAGGTCTGGAGGTTGCGGGCGTCACGCCATTTTACGTACAGCCAGACCGCCAGGCCCAGGACAGCGATTCCGGCCAGAACTAGCGGCATCGTGATGAGGAGACGGTCTGCCATTCCGTCAAAATCTGTTGGCGGCGCTTGGTTCATTGCGTTCATTGGGGGGTTCCTTTTCGATGTGGGGCGCTGCAGGCGGCAAGCGAGATCGAGATCGGCTGTCGGGACCAGCGTAACGGCAGGCCCCGACAGCCTGTCAGGTTAGAACGGGGGTTCGGAGTCGGCGCCGTTGCCCCAGCCGCTGTCTGCGTTGCTGGTTACGGGGATGCCCCAAGGGTCATCCTGCGGGGCTGACTGCGATGCCTGGTTGCCGTTCCCCTGGCCACCGAAGCCGCCGCTGCCCTGTCCGCCCTGATTGCTGCGCTGGGAGCGGTTGACCTTGGCGTTCGCGTACCGAAGGGACGGGCCGATATCATCGACTTCGAGCTCGATCACGGTACGCTTTTCGCCTTCTTTGGTTTCGTAGGAACGCGACTTAAGCCGACCGCTGACGATGACGCGCATGCCCTTGGTCAGGGACTCGGCCACGTTTTCAGCCGCTTCCCGCCACACACTGGCCCGGAGGAAAAGTGTCTCCCCGTCCTTCCACTCGTTGGACTGACGGTCGAAGGTCCTGGGCGTTGACGCGATGGTGAAGTTCGCAACGGCCGACCCACTCGGAGTGAAGCGCAGCTCTGGGTCTGATGTCAGGTTTCCAATGACAGTAATCGTGGTTTCGCCGGCCATGATGGTTCCTTTTCCTCGTGTGCTGGTGATGTTCTCGGTGTCTGTTGTGGGTTCGTTCTGAGGTTCGGTCCCACCCGGTTCTTCGTGGGTGAGGTCGTTGGGTTGGTACTGGTTCGCAGTGTGCGCGTCCCAGACACCGCCCTCCCCGAGCGGGGCGCGGTTGATCGCCTCAAGGTACCGGTCATCCCCTCCCTCGTCTGGGACGGCGTAGCCGTCGTACAGGTCCACGTTGAGGGGTTCCACAATGGCGGGTTTCACAACGTAGGGTTCCACAACGTCGGGGTAGATCCTGCCGCTGGGGTTGACCTGCCGGAACAAGTCCACCTCCAACGGGATCCGTGGGCTGAGTTTGTACCCGACGACCGGGCGCGGGGTGGTCACGGTCCTCACGCTGCCTTGTGACTCATGGCCGCCTGGACAAGCTTGTCGCGGCGCAGGCCGGACCAGTGGTCCTGGTCATCGGAGTTGTTCACGACAACCGGCGCCTGGGAATAGCCGAGTTCGGCGGTGATGTACTCCAGCGCTGCCGGCACTTCGGTGATGTCCACGGCCGTGTAGGTGATGCCCTTGGAGTCGAAGTAGTCCTTCGTCTTCTCGCAGTTGGGGCACTCGGGTTTGGTGTAGACCGTGTAAGCGGTCGGTGAAGCAGTCATTTTCAGCACCTGGTTTCGTATCAAAATGAGTTTCGTTCGTCTGGCTGACTTGCTACTTCAATTTTAGCAATCATTCAACTGAATGAATAGGGCTTTTACCGCTTGTTTTAGAGGTTTTTCGGACCCTTTTTGATTCGGAAAGTATGGAATTTCGTGCGGGCCTGAACCACGGAGACGGACGGTCGTTGGCGCCGCCGGCGACTGTGGTCATCCCCGCAGGTTCGCCAATGCCGCAGCCCCCCTGTGCCTGAGAAATCCCCAGGAGGTGGGGTGATGTGCGCACCGGCTGGAGTGGGAGTGCTGAATAGGTGTCGTCCCTGCTGAAGGAAGAACGCCCACAGCGGATGGTGCGTCGGCAGCGCATGGTGTGGACCATGGGAAACGTTCCCGGGCCTGTCTCTAAGAGTCCTGCGCCTTTCCTAATACCCAGCGGTTCCATCTGGTGGTGTTTCCGGGCGGCAGCCCGAGGGCGCGGATTGATTTCTTGCACCAGCGGTTGCAGAGGTAATAGTGGGCTGCGGCGAGGACAAGGAGGCCGGCCAGGATAATCAGCGCCTGGTCCTTTGCGGCCTGATACTCGTAGTATCCGGGCTGGCCGTAGACCAGCTCCCCCGTAACCAGGGGGCGGGTTACGTCCAGAAAGTAGTTGAGGACCTGGACGAACGGGAACATCAACAGAAATATCGGAACAAGCACGATGGCGAAGTATTTGAGCCATAGGATCCCGCAGCGTTTGTTCCAAGCCGCTAATTGCTGCTTCTGGTCAGTGTCGATCGACTGGTCCATACTCTCCCCCAATGAGTTCTCTTTTTGTGCATAGCTTACGGTGGCGCCGGGCGCGCCGACTTGAAAGGTAAGCATGCTTGCTATTAGGTTGGGTGTCAGCTTCTCCGCCTGTCCCCCATCAGGCGGAGTGGTTGCCAGGGAGGCCCCGCTTTACGACTCGTGCTGCGGGGCTTTTCGCTATCCACATGTGGGCAGCAAATGCAGGATTCGGAACGGCAGAGGGAGTGTGCAATGGCTCAGGGCGATATCGAGACGTACTACGAAGACGGTTCGTGGAAGAACAAGCGCGAAGGTAGCGACCGCGCGTTCGCTGCCGGCTACAGCACCAAGGAAGAAGCAGAAGCTGCAGGCCGGGAAGCTGCCCAGACTGACAGGGTCGAACACGTCATCAAGAACCAAGACGGCCAAATCGGTTCCAAGAATAGTTATGGCAACGATCCCCGGAATGTCCGGGGCTGATCGCTAAGCCACGCCCTTGGCACTTCGCTGTCCTCGGGACACAAGACGGGTCGGCTCAAAATGAGCCGGCCCGTCTGCGGTCTCCGCACGGTAGGTCTACGGGTTCCGTGGCATAGTCATCGTTCCCATCTCGGGGTTCCTGTCCCACAGCCCCCCGGACACTTCGCCTGTTCCGGGGCTGACAGTAGGACCTGCGGTGCCGGGCCTTGTGATCTTTTGGCCCGCCGCATTCCGCATTAACCCTAGTTAGCCTTCGGCCAGCCGATAACGCTAACACGGGCAAAACGCGTGTACTCCACGGCTATCTGCCGCCAGATGCGGCGCTGAGGGCGCTAAATTCCTCGTCAGAAAGTTCCGGCGCGTTGGAGCATATGCACAAGCGCCAGATGCGGGAGCATCGAGCAATGGAAATACTCGCCTCGCTCGTAGACATTCTTAAAACTGTCGCACTGCCGCTTGGCATAGCAATCATTACTGCCCAGGTGACGCTCCAAGCTGGGCGTCAACAAATTCGTGCCCACGCAGCTGAACGCAACGAGAGCCGCCACTACGAACATCAAAAACGTCTAGAGGACAAGGACGCGGCAGCGCGTGCTGTCCGAGGGGAGACCATCGAAGCCATCAGTGACGCCATGGACCAATACATAGAGGATTTCCGGAGCGAGACGAAGAATCACACCACTTCTGCCGTAACACGCTCACTCTTCCGCCTCTCCAGCCGGTGTTCTGCTGACCACTTGGCCGACACATGTCGGAGCTATGTTGAAGACTCTGCGCGGGCCCCTGACCCGGGGCACGCTGTGGACGCAATGCTCGATATCCGCCGGCGCTTACTCGGATGGCATATTGGTCACCTCACCCTCGAAGACACTGAGCGCCTCATACAGGAGGGCCACCGGGAACTAGTGGAGCACCTCGACGATACCCGGGCGGCTGAGAGCACGAGTTAATGATGAGACGCTGACGCTGAGTATCTGGGCGGTCTCGTTGAGAGTTTTCCCTGGCTGCGCGACTGTCGGGCGGCTTTTATCTTTGACGGGCCATCGTTCGAGGGCGGCCGCCGAACCGCCCTCGTGCTTTCGCCGCTGCCAGGCCGGCCTTGGTCCGCTCGGAGAGCCGGGACCGCTCGTACTCGGCAAGGAGGCGAATACGTCGAAGATGAGCTTTCCGTGTGCGCTGGTGGTATCGAGCCATGGTTCAGCGAGTGAACAGAACTCTATCCTCCGCTGTCCCAGCACCGTGACGATGTCAGCCAGTCTGCAGTGCTGCGGCCCCGCCTTGTCAGATCACAACTGTCAGAACATGCCTAGTTGGAGGTAGTCCAAGCATTCCTGCGCGTTCTCGCCTGGGTGGCGCCAGAGGCGTACTCCTGAAACACGCGCACTGCCCCCGCGGCGACGAGTGCATCCACTTGAGAATCCAATGACTGCCCGCGGGTGCTGACCCTCGCGTATCCAATGACGTTGCCCAGGCACGTCAAAAAGCCTTCACTCCGGGTTTTGACCAGCTTTCATTTCGGAAACCAGTTCTGACCAACCATATAAGTGCTTTTTCGACTTCTTTCGGCGGGGTGTCGCAGTCGGTCAGAAACGGTCGTTATTGACTCTTACGAATCGGCGTCCAGCAGCAGGTGGTGAACAGCGGCTCAAGCGGGGCTGTCATTTTCCGAAGTCGTCTGCACCGAATGTCAGAAGTCGACTTCACAGCGGAAGATCTGGCCGTACAAGAGGCCACTCGGCGACGTCGCCGGCTCTGGCGATGGCCGTTCGTGCACGCGCCGCCCGGACACTCGGATCACATGCAGAGGCACCCGAGAGATGGAACTGCTCGGGTGCCTCGTCTCGGGATCTCAGAGGTTGCGGATTCGCTTCCACCGATCGGTGATCGTCGGAGTCATCCAGTAATACATGCCTGAGCGCGCCGGCTTGAAGGTGGCACCCGGGTCGGCAGTAATCGGCCACCAGGCCGTCCCGTAGTGCTTTTTGAAGTGGGGGGTCAGCTTCGTGAAGGTGGCTTTGACGCGACCCGCTGAATGCCCAGTCTCCTCCACGAGGCGCGCCTGGTTGTACTCGTGCGTGCCACGAGGATCGCGTGCGATGACGTCCATGATGTCGGTGAGAACTCGGGTGGTGATCGTGTCCCCCTGGGCGACGCGTGCCAGTCGCTCTTCCGTCCACACCTCGTCTTTAGCCTCGGTCCGTTCGTCTTTAGCGTCGGACCCCTCCGACACGCCCTCGTGAGTGGGCGTCATTGCGTCGGACGCGGAAGCAGGCGAAACGGCCCTGCGAGCTCGCGACCGCTCCGCAATCAGCTCGTACACCGCCTCGATGTCCTCGGTGGAAACCGGTACAGAGTGAAATTCACTGGGAGACATCTTCTTTACCCTTTCGAGACGAACTTAGTATGTCCACAGTAGCCCTGCGCGTCTCCGAGAGCAATAGTAATCGCCTGGAGACGGCTCATAGATGTACTGGAGACGAGGTCTCAGCCTCTGGATCTACTTACTCTCGATGGGCCAGCAATCACATCCCCCGTTTAGCCTGGGGCGGAATCTGGCGCTTCCCGAGGGAGTCCTAGGCTACAAATAAGACATCATCACTGAATGACTGGCTGGGAGGCCCCTGTGGAAATCAAGATCGGCGTTCAGAACGTGGGCAGGGAAATCGTGCTGGAATCATCGCAGGATGTGGAGACGGTGGCCAAGGTTGTCGGCGAAGCAATCAGCGAAGGGAACGAGCTGCGGTTGAAGGATGACAATGGACGCCTCATCATTGTTCCGGGGAATGCCCTCGCATACGTGGAGATCGGCGCTGAAGAGGTCCGGCGCGTAGGCTTCGGCCAGTTCTAGGCCGGCCTCTGGCACTTCCCTTCGACGCCAACCTAGAGCCGTTAGTCTGCTTTTTCTGGCGTCGTGAGTGTCTCGCGACGTGGCCTCGGAAATTGATGGAAGGCGATTTGCTACCGCGCCCGCCAGATAGGGCACTGGCCGTCAGAACTAGCACCTCATTGGAGCTCGAAGACTCTATGTGCTGCGTATCTGTGGCAACATTTGGAAAATGACTAACAAAGCTCCTCGGCCGACGCCGGAACGAGAGCCGGAGAGGGCGGGCTCTTCGCTTTCCCCCGAACTGCTGGATGCCTATGCATCCATGTATGAGCGACACCGACGACTAAAACTAAGATCTGAATGGCCGGGCAGCGCGGGATATGAGTCGGAGTTGTCGGAGCTCAAAGCTGCTTTGAAGGCGATATACGACGATCTCTCGCCCTACCAGCGTCTTGAACTCCACGCAAGGGGGCTATCCTATGAGGCAATTGCTCCGAAATTCTACAACAACGACCGATAGCTGCTCCTGTCGACGGAGACGAGACTGAGCGCCCGAGAAAGCCCCCAGCATTAGGCTGAGGGCTTTTCGGGGGGAGTCGTTACTGGACGGCGTCCTTGAAGATCGCGGCTTTATCGGAGAAGGTTGGCCCGCTTACTTCCATGCGAACGTCGCCGAACTCAGCGGCCGGAATGCCGTAACCGAGCTTCACGGTCTGAGTCTCGCCGGGGAGGATGGTCGAGAGGGTGCCAGATCCGATTCCTGCCTCTATGTCCGTGGCGGTCTGAGCGGCGAGGCCGGAGGCGCCGTAGGTCAGCTTGGGGAAGCCCATGAGGGCGGCGTTCAGGGGCTCCTTGCCTCCGTTGGTCACGCTGAGGTCGAAGGTGACGATCTGCCCCTCGACGGCTCCAGCGGCGTACTGTGCGGCAGGGACGACGGCGGGCGGGGCGACCGTGACGGAGACGCCGCTCGGGAAGGTGATCGTATCGCCGAAGCTGCCGGAGAGCTTGGCCTCGGCGGCGGGAGAATCGGCGGCGACGGGCTGGGATGGAGTTGGCCCTCACCCATGCAATAAGCGAGGACTGAATGACTCGCAGAGTTCGTCGTCATTGCCGGTCCGGCCTGCTACACCCAAGAGATCGTTCCAAGCGTCGCAACAAGCATGCAATGGCTTTTAATACTTGCGAAACTGAACTCATGCTTGATGTCACCGTTCTCGAAGATATGGGATTTGAGGAGCCCAGAAACTTCTGGAACATGAACCCCAAGGAGCCGCCAAAAGAGTTCGGTGTCTACGTCATCCTCAGACCATCCAGCGGCCCGCCGTCGTTCCGTGAAACGAGCACGGCCGGAACCTATAGGAAAGACCCTACGGCTCCCAGTTCAGAGTTATACCGCCGATGGGTCAAGTCAACTCGCATCATGTATATAGGAGCAGCAGGACTAAGGCCGGAGAACAAGACAACTCTAAGAGGCCGCCTCAGCGCTTATCAGCGTTATGGTCACGGTCAAAACGGCGTCTCGCACGAGGGTGGGAACCGGATATGGCAATTAGAAGACGTAGAAGATCTCGACGTCATCTGGAAAGAAACCCCTGGCATCCCCGGCAAGTTGCTGGAGGATAAGCTGTTGGGTCTCTTTGAACTAACCCACGGTCGTTTGCCCTTCGCCAATGGAAGACACTAAAGCCAAGTTCGAATCATTCCATGACCTCCAGAGCGGGCAGCTGAGCCACGATCTTTACCGTTTCAACTGAAACTGTCACGATGCGTTTGATGAGATCCACGATGTAGCGAGGGTCGCCCACCTCACGGCAGTACTCGTTCGGGTCGTTGATGATCTGCGAGTCTTTGTGCGTGGTGACCTGATAGCGGTCGATGATCCATTCCAGCGCAGACTTTCCGTTGACCTGATAGTCATAAGCTTCGTCTGGGATCCCAGCCAGAGTGATCCGCTCGTTGTAGATGATGTTTGAGCGGTCCTTTCGGGAGCCGAAAGACAGCTTGTTCACGCGGTAGAAGTCGTAATCGTCGCCGCCGGAGACGCCCTTGATGATCTCCTGCAAAGCGTATGGCTTCACTGTTTCGTAGTTAAGGTGCAGTTCCGCGAGAGCTCTGCCGGCCTGGCTATAGCCCCAGAAGTCTTTGACCTTGGGAATGCGCGGGAGCATCTTCAGTAGGTCCGACTTGTACTGCTCCTTGTACGTTGGGCTGTGCAAAACGCCATAGACGTAGTAGAAGATATCCTCCTTGTCTATAGCGGAGTCTTCATAGAAGCCGCGATAACTCGTCAGCGTCGCATCTGTGATGTTGTCTTTCCGCCGGTAACCGTCAACGATGTCTTCAGCGTCCGTGAAAAGCTCACCTTGTGTGTTGGCCGCGACAGGTTCATAGGTATACAGGCTGAAGCATTGAGCGTTGTGGATGGTGTGAAGATCGGGCAGGAACTGACCGATCAGAGCGCAGAACGGCTTCTGGGCGCCCACCCCTGTCGCCTGAATGTAGATATTGCGATGTTTAGGCGTGGGAAACAGTTTCGGAAGCTGGTAAATCATGTCGTTCATTGCCCGACTAAAGTAGGCAGTCTGGGCAGTAAAGGGGCGGTAGTTAGATCTGACCAAACCTGTGGGGTCAAAAGCATGCGCCTTGCGGGCACGAAGGTCGTTTAGAAGGCCGCGGTTCCAGCTAACTCGAGTCGGGTCTGGATTCGGTGAAGTGGAGGCAACAGCACGATCTGATTCATAGTTGTCGATCATCCGACGCATATTCGCCTCAACAGCAGACGCGGAAAAGTTGTAGCACCAGGCGTCCCGGTTCGTTTTGAGCCCATTCGAGTAGGTTTCGAAGATAGCGGGCGTAGTCGATTTACCTTTGGTCGCCTTGTCACCCATCGGCTGGTAACGGTCGTAGCTTTCATCACGGTGATTGATCCAGTCGCCGTGATCATTTGGCTTGATTGTTTCCCACTCTGTGCCACCGATTGACTGCTCGATCTGTAGGATATCGAGCTTTTGCTCCCGGGTGAGGTAATCGCCAATGTCCCGATACTGAATATCCACAGGACCGGCATGCGCGGAGTTTTTAATCAGGACTGTGATGGCGATAGGCGTGCGGGCGCCGCTTCCGAAGATCTTCCCGCCTTCCTTTCGAGACGTTTCGCCAGACGTGCGCTGGTTGCCCCGGAGGTTGTAGACGAAGATGCGGCTAAATTCGTTCGCAAATGCCTTACGAATCCCGTCTGTCGTAGGTAAGTCAATGAAGCTGCCGTTCGAGACGAAGGCAATTACGCCATCGCTCTCGATGCGGTTAGACGCCCAGCGAATCCCGCGGATGTAGGAATCGTAGAGGTTGTTCTTGTTCGTCGCCGTCGAGAGTGTGGCATAAGTGGCCGCAATGGATTCATCCAGGACGGGGTACTTCTGGTTTTGGTTGTTGTCGTTGGCACTGGCCTGCCCGGCGGAATATGGAGGGTTCATCACAATGACGCGGATGTCCTGGTTCTTCTGCCGTTGAACACGCTCCGAGTTCTCCGGGAAGACCACAGAGTCGAAGGAGCCGTCTGATTCGTTGAGCTGGAAGGTGTCAGTCAGCGCGATTCCGTCGAAGGGCATATAGCCGTGGCTAAGACCATGCTTAGCCGACTCTTCCGCAAAAACCGTCTCAATATTGATAGCGGCGATGTAATAGCTGAGCAGGACAATCTCGTTGGCGAAGAGTTCCTGGGTGTATTTGCGGTAGAGGTCCTCAGGCTTGATTAGTCCGGATTGCAGCAGCCTGGTCACGAACGTTCCTGTGCCAACGAAGGGTTCCAGGATGGAGACCCCCTCATCGGAGAGAGACTTGCCGAACTCTAGTCGCAAGGCGGCGTCGGCTGACCGCAGAATGTAATCCACCACCGGCACCGGCGTGAATACAATGCCAAGCCTATCTGCCACGCGAGGGAAGGCATTGCGGAAGAAGTTGTCGTAAAGCTCCAGGATGATTTTCTGCTTTGCCGCGGCGTTATCGATTGACTTCACGCGGGCGCGGACTGAGTCATAGAACTTTTCCAGCCCGGTACGTTCCTTTTCGAAGGCCGAGTTCTCGTCCAACTGGTTCAGGATGTTCTGCATTGCCAGCGAAACCGGGTTGTGCTCAGTAAAATTCGAGTCCGCGAACATTGCGTCGAACACCGGTTTGGTCACTAGGTGCTGGGCGAGCATTTCAACGGCCTGAGCCTCGTCGATCTCTGGATTCAGGTTCTCTCGCAGGCCCTGGATGAAGTCATCAAAGGCTTTGCGGTGCTCCGGATCAGCCCCCGCCAGGAGATTATTGATGAGCGTGATGTGCTTGTTGGCGATGGCCGCGATGTCCTTGGACCAGTCTTCCCAGTACATGCGGTTTCCGCATTTGTCCACGATCTTGGCGTAGACGGAGTCTTTCCATTCTTCGGCAGGGAATTGAAGCTGCGGCTGCACGAATTCGGGATCCGCCTTTTGGTTGTCACCGTTGCCATCACCTGCATGTTCTCCGGCACTTCTGCCCACGTTAGTGCGGGCTTTCTTCTTTGATGACAGGTCCACGGTGTCTACGAGAATGGATTCGGGTGCTTTGGCGTTGAGTTCGATCTGGTTGATGGCGGCGTCCATGCGCTCATCGTGTGCTCGGAGAGCTTGGAGGACCTGCCAGACGACTTTGTAGCGGTTGTTGTCCCTGAGCGCCTCCGAGGTCGACATCCCCTCGGGAATTGCGATGGGCAGGATGATGTAGCCGAATTGTTTGCCTTTGGCGATGCGCATGACCCGTCCGACGGCTTGGATGACGTCGACCATAGAGTTGCGCGGGTTCAGGAACAGGACGGCGTCCAGGGATGGGACGTCCACGCCTTCGGTGAGGCAGCGGGCGTTGGTGAGGATCCTGCAGACTGGCTGGTCTGCGGGGCTGTCGAGATCCTCTTTAAGCCAGTCCAGCCGTTCGGCGCGCGTGATGGCGTTGAAGCCACCATCTACGTGCTTAACTTCGACTCTCAGGTCGTCCGTGGGGTCATCGTTGTCCAGGTTGGTCAGGTGCACGCGTACCAGTTCTTCGAACTCCGATTCGACGAGCTTGGAGGATTTGATGTCCCTGTTGAACGCCACGGCCCTTTTCATTGGTGCTAGGTCATTACCGAAGGACACCTCGTGGGCGCCTGAGCGTCGTTTGGCCAGTCCATTCCAGCAGCCGATGAGCTTGGCGACTTCGTCGATTTGCAGTTCCATGTTCGAATCGGCCAGTTGGTCCTGGAAGCTGGAGACCACTTGCGTCTCGTCCACGCCAAGAACCAGGACCTTGTAGTCGGTGAGCAGTTTCTTGGTGACAGCTTCACCGAAGCCGATCCGGTAGAACACCGGCCCATACATGGTCTCGTCGTCCATGGAGCACAGGATCGCATCGCGCTCCAAGGCCTTGTTTTTGGTGTCGTCGTTGAACAGGCGCGGTGTGGCCGTCATGTATAGGCGCTTGGCCCCGGCGACGACGTCGTTGCGGTGGACCTTGACGAAGTGGGAGTCCTCAGTGCCGGCCAGGGTGGCGCCGGTGGTGCGGTGGGCCTCGTCGCAGATGATCAGGTCAAAGTCCGGCAGGCCGGCCTTCTGTGCTTGGGATACGGCATCGATGGACTGGTAGGTGGAAAACACCACCGTCATTCCCTCGTCCAGCTCCCTAGTGCCCATTGCCTCGAGCAGCGTAGCGCCATCCGTGGTGGCCGGGATCTGCAGGTCGTGGATTGCCACATCGGTGAAGTCGGAGTTCTTCTGCCGGCCAACCTTCGTGTCCGAGCAGACGGCATAGGCGTGCATCGTCTGCGTCGCCTCGTCCGACCATTCTTTTAGCGACTGCGACATCAGCGCTAGGGAGGGAACGAGGAAGAGGACCCTGACGTGGGTTTCCTGCTCCGCGAGCCGCTCGGCAATCTTCAGCGCGGTGAAAGTCTTGCCGGTGCCGCAAGCCATGATGAGCTTGCCGCGGTTGCTGGTTTCAAACCCCTTCAGCGCGGCATTGACGGCCTCATGCTGGTGAGTGCGCAGCTGTTTTTTGTCATGCAGCCTGGGCGCCTTAGAGGGGTCCGTCAGCTCGTAAGTGGCCCAGTCGATGTTGGAATTACGGAAGTCTGTGAGCCCGATGCGCTGGATAGGGATGTGCTGGTTGTCCAGCATCTCCTCGGCGTTCGGAGACCAGTCCCGGCCCGTCGTATCCACGATGAGCCGGTGTGTGAACGGCGGCTTCCCCGACGCGGAGATGAACGAATCAATATCCGACTTCTGAATCCGGTGCCCCTCGGCGTAAAACTTACACTGGATGGCCGTGAAACCCCCGTCCTGGCGCTCGGCCACCAGATCAATGCCGTTGTCCTTCTTGCCGTCACGGTCCGGCCAGTCCCGCCACAACCACACGTTGCGATACTGCGGAGCCTGAACTCCGTCCGTCCCTAGGTACCGGCCAACAAGCTGTTCGAAGTAGTTGCCTTTCATCCTCTCGGAATCCGCAAGCTCACGGTACGAATTAAGGAGTACATCGAACGTCGTTGCCAAGAGAGTAACCCCCGAGAAGAGAAGCAGGTGAAGTCGGCATGAACCGGCGCCTCTGATCATATGGTCTTCCACGTCTCGCTCGTGGTTCTAGGCCATTTTGCGGCCGACACTAGACCGCCGACTCCTACCCCATAAGCGGTCGTTTTTGACTGTTCGAGATAACGGGACTTCACCGCAGATCGCCACGCCGCGGGCAGGTCCGGAGCGTCCAATCGTCATTGGTAGTGTTCGGATCATGTTCAATCTCGACTCCCCGTACGCCGAACCTGGGTTCGACGCGTGGAAGCAAGGGCTAGCAGCATTGCCACCTGCGGAGGTCTTGATCCGTAATGCGGAGCCGACAGCGCAAGACGGCACCTGGATGCGATGGATGCAGGCAGACTGCGAGGCAATCAACATTCACTCTGCCGAGTACAACGCATCCAAAATTGGTCAGCAACATGTTTTGCTCGCAGAAATCGCTGATTATCCTGTGGGCTTTTGTTGTGTGCTCGCGGGCCGACCCAACTCGGAACCGCTGTTCATTCAGCTGGTTGCAGTAGTTCCCTCTGCCAGGCGACGAGGCGTAGGGCTCGCGCTCCTCAACGCGGCCGCCGGGTCGCAGCCACAACGCGATATCGCGATGGCCACCCTCGACGACAACATCGCGGCGCGAAGGTTAAATGCGCGTTTCGCGCAATCGAACGGTGGGAACATTCAGCGTGTTCCCGTCAGCCGGTTTCGGCCGTCCGACTTAGGATTCGCTCGAGGTGAGCGTCACCGTCCGTGGATCATCTACCGTCAACAGGCTGATTGACGGGCCGTGGTGTTCACCAAGTGCATCCGGGCTGTTGTCCTGCAACACTGAACCATGCTTACTCTGACCGTCCTTGAGCAGATGGACTTCGAAGAATCGAGGAATCTTTGGACGATGGAAATGCATGACGCCGCCGCGCATGTCCCGTACCAGGTGATGTCGCAACGGCAGCTCAAGCCTGGGTCCAAGAAGGCGAAGCGGCACGCTGCCCGGAGTGCCCGTTGATGGGCGTGGAAGTGGGAGTCCGGCAAGCGGTACGTGAAGACCAGGAAGCCATTGGTAGGCTCATTTCCCCTTGGGACCGGGACAACGGGTGGAGGTACCAGAAGGGGCGTGGACGGGTCAGTGAGCGTGAGTTCGTGGCTGAGGATGTGGACGGGATACTCGGGTGGATTTCCGGGAGCCATCACTCGGGGGCCTGGGGGAATCTCGCAGCGTATGAGCGCCGTCCTGAGTCTTGGGCCTGCTCTTACATAGTGAAGTTGTACGTGGATTCGCAGAGACAGCCCGGCGGTGTGGGAAGCCTGCTCTTGGGAGCTTTTGAGGCCGACGCCATGCGTGCGGGGCGGGACCTCGTGGTGGTTCATCCGGACGAGACCGGGGACATAGAGAGGCTTGTACAGTTTTACCGCAACAACGGATACAACTTTATGGAGCCCAGCAGGGCTCATTCGATGAGACCCGCATGGCTGATGGCGAAGACGCTCCGATAGGTAGGTGCAATGGAGGATCCACTTCCGGACTGCAGCATCCGTCAGATAGCGCTGTGAAAACGCCGCCATTTATCGCCGTCAGTGGAGGCGGCCTGCTGGCAACCTAGCTCGGCGCGTAGGTTGCCAGCAGGCTTTGCTCATGCTGCTGCGCGGTACCGGTCGGCTACGAACCTGCGGAAGATTTCCACCAGGTCGTCCCCGGCACTTTCGGCCCTGAGTGTGACCACCCGGTTGGTGTCACGGCCGCGGCCCAGGCCCTGCTGTGTCTTCAGGCGGTCCTTCGGCGTCTTGATGATCTTTCCATCTCCGGTCACGACGGACTGTTCGTCTTGAACATAAGACAGGACGCTGGTTTCGTAGAACCGCCCCGCGTGCATCAGCAGCGTGTCCCGGACCCAATTTGCGGGAATGAGAAGCAGCGGCTTCCCGTCCACGAGCGGCAGTGTCACCGTTTTCTGGGTCCATGTCCGGTTGTTCGCGTCCCAGACCTGGCGCTGGAAGCTTCCCACTTTGTGTGACGCGGCGGTGAACTCGGGGAACCGCACAAGCATGTCGGCGGTGAAGTCTGCCAAAGGCCCGAAGACGATGCGAGTCGTGATGTCCGACGTAATGTCGCTGCCTACACCTTCGACGAACAACGGCAGCTCCTCGACGTGCTTGAGGACGCCGACCCGCAGAAGCACTTCGAGGTCCGTACACATCGCGTCCCAAATCCATGAACCGACGTCGTCGGACCCGCCATGGCCGGCGAAACCGCTCGCGGCCATGCCGAGCCGCGTCTCCCAGGGCTCTTCGAAGTGCTTCAGCAGATTCTGTGCGTGATTCCGCGCAGCTGCATCAGCAGACATAGCCCCGCGACTGACCGTGTCGAAGAACGTGTCGAGGCACTGAACAGCGTCCGACGCATACGGCTGTGGCGCGGCCGACAACCGTGTGACATGTGCATCCAAGACCTTGGGATTGTCGCAATCGACATCAAGGTTGGCGAACGGAACTGGACGGTTGATCTGAAAATGATCAGTGATAGAAGTCCCCATAGTCGGGTACTCCTTTCCCCCAGCGCACGGCTGGGTACACGAGGGAATCCGAAGCCTCGTCGTCCATTGGAGGCGACAACTCGGCCAATCTCGTGTAGAGTCTTAAAGCAGTCCGCCAGACTACTTCTCGACCCTGCCCGGGATCGACGCTCATGGGAGCGTTTTTCGGGTGGGGTGTTCGTGTTTAACAACCCACTCTCTTAAGTATACAGGATGGAATAACCCCACCTGCAGCTGTAAGGCCCTCAGAGGGGGCTGGAAGGCTCTGAGGGTACCGCGCGGTCCCTACCGCGCGGAGCGCACTCAACGAGCTCAGAGGGCCGCGGGGGGCCGTTCAGGAAATAACATCCCTGTAATTCTGGGGTTTTTTGGCGAACACCCTACCGCAGGCGCGTCCTGGACGGTACGGGAACTTCAGCCCAAAAAGTTTTTATGTCATATTTCGTAACAATACGGATTTCCCAATATTTCTCTCGCCATTTCCTGATATTGGCTCTTCCGTATGGGGTGGAGAGGGTCCTCAGGATAGTGAGAGGACGGTTAGCTGAACGGTCGCGTTGGAATGGAGATTGCATCGCGGCAAGACGAAGGGCCGGCGCTATTCGCGCCGACCCTTCCTGGGTTTCCCTCTGCAAAGGAAATCTGTGTTTCAGCGTAGCTGAGTTGTTGTGGTGCTGCCACGGGGCTGGGAATCGTCGTTGGTCCTGGTCCCGCGAGGAATGGTTTTTAGGGCTTGTGTCGCGTTGAGCTGCGGTCCGCCGCTGGTGAGTGGTCGCTGTGGTTCGCCCTGGGCGGCGGACCGCCCGACCTCTGGAAGGTTCCCTGGCCCTCCTGTGGTGATTCGGTTGGGGGGCCTGTGCCGGGCGGCGTTCAGGATCCGCCCCCGGCACAGGGGTCATGGCTTACCCGGCCGCCTCTGCCTTTTCGCCGCTGTCGATGATGATCTGTTCGACCTCACTTGCCGTGTATCCCCAGAGGACCAGCTGGTTCAGGTAGTCCCGGTGAGTTTGGCTGGGTGAGCGCCACGAGTCTTTCTGGATGGTCTTTTCGTATCCTGCGCAGATCAGGGCGATCAGGGAGAACTCGGGCCGGGCGGTGGTGTTGGCGACGTGGTCGCGGAGGAGGTTCCAGCCCCAGCGTCCGTTCTTGTCTTCGGTTTTGGCTCCGATCATGTCCGCGGCGACTTCGCCTTGGTAGCCGCTGGCGGTTTCGGGGTGGTGGGTGATGGCGTGGACGGTGAAGTACTGCCAGCCTTTGGGTGCCTGCTTGCGGGCCAGGAGGTTCTTCACGAACTCACGCCGGACGACACCAGCGGATTCCATGGCCTTGTTGTTGGCGATCAGGTACTTCCGCTCTGCTTTCTGTTCCTCTGTCATTGGACCGGATTGTGCCTGGCGGCCGCCGTCGTAGCGTTCGTGTCGCGGGGTGAAGCCGAGTTCCTTCCATCCGTTGATGACGGGTTTGGCGGAGTGGTGGCCTTGCCAGTTGCGCTGGAGGACGTAGGCGTTAGCGTCGTCCTCGGTGGCGGGTTCGCCATCGGGCCGGTTCGCGGCCGAGACGTACAGGGCTTCTTCGTCGGCGTAGTGGCCCGCGTCCTCCACGATGGTCTTTCCCTGGCCTTCGAGTTCGGCGACCAGTGCGGCGCGGGCGGCGGCGATGTCCCGCTTGTCCCGCAGGCGCTGGGTGACGTGCAGGAGCATGTCGGGTTCGTCGGCGAGGACTGATTCAAGTTCCTCGGTCGCGTCGGGGTCGTCTTCAAATTCAGCCAGAATCAGGGCCTCTTCGATGGTGCATCCCCGGCCCAGGGCGGCGTCCCCGGCGGTGGTGGACTTGGCTTTCAGCGCGTCCTCGACGGTGATCTTGGTCCGCCCGGTTTTCTTGGCGATCTGAGCCGCTGACACGCCGATCAGGGAGAGCTGGTGGTAGGCCTCGGCCTCGTCCGCCTCGGTCAGCGCGGAGCGTTGGATGTTCTCGACCACCTGGGTGACGATCCGTTCCGCTTCCTCGGGGCTTTCGGTGACCATGACCGGGATCTCGGGGCGTTCGGCCTCGACGGCGGCGCGGGTGCGGCGCTGTCCCATCAGGACGTGCACGGTGCCGTCGTCCTTGCGGTGTGCAATCACGGGCTCGAGTACGCCGTGTTCTTTGATGCTGGCCACGAAAGCCGGGGTCAGCGCAACGTCCTTGCGGACGTTGATGTCGATGGTCAGGGTCTTGGGGTCGAGCATTTCCAGCGTGGGTGTGGTGTTCATGTTTTGGTCCTTTTGCAGAGGAATGTGGTGGGTGGGGCGACCAGTGGTGACCGGCCAGCTTCCCCTCTCCCCCCGTTGTTTTTTGGCTGCTGGCGGAGCTTTGCGGAGCTGTGCCCGACGGAGGCCCGTCTACCCGAAGGGCAAAGGGCGGGAAATTCCTGGAGGAAATAAGCGACGCAGGAGCGCCGGAAGGAAATTCCTGGCCTGCAGGCCCCGACGAAGGAGGGGCTAGACGGGGTGGAGCGGGCACGTACGATCCGAAGGACAGCAGCCAAAAAACGTCGTAGACACACCAGGGCCAGGGACGGCGGAGCCGGCACTGGACCCAACAGCCGGCCGCGCCAGCGGACGACCATCAGTGCGAGCTCTGCGAGCACCATCTTTGTCCAGCAGCCTGTTGGACTTTTACCGGTGCCGGCCAGGTACCTGCGGCGGGTCCGGGGCGGCGAGGTGATGATCGTCAGGCTTTTCGGGATTGGCGGGCCGTCGCCGGTGACCACGGCGGCAGCTGCACCGTTGCGGCGGCCCGCCCGGACCTGGTCCTAAGGACAGGTGGCCGGGAGCTGTCCGTTTCCCGGCCACCTGTCAGGGTCTTAGGCGGAGAGTTGGGCGTCGAAGAGGTCTTCGGCGAGCCCGACAAGGTAGTGGGGGACGTCGGTCTCTTCGCCATGGGTGCCTTGACCCAGGAAGACCACGTCTCCGCAGAAGATGTCGTTCAGGTAGAGCCCTGTTTCGCGGAAGAGGTGTCCTGCGCGGATGTTTGCGGGCAGGTTGATGATCTTCCCTTCCTCGTTGAGGTAGGCGTGCCATTCGCCGCGGGTGATGGCTTCGATGTTGCCTTCGACCAGTGCCTGCAGCGTGGGCAGGGATGGGGCGATGGTTTCGGTGCGGACGGGCTGGGACAGCCGGGCCGGGACGATCAGGGCAGTGCAGGTCGTGCTCATGGTCATGCTCCTTTGGAGAAGTTTGGGGGCTGTACTGCCCGGCCTGTAGCCGGGCAGCACAGCGTTGGTGGTGGTTAGGCCGCGTCCTGGGCGACGTAGGGCATCCGGTACCGGCTGGGCAGTTCCGCTGCCGCCTCGGGCAGGTCCGCCGGGCCGTGGGCCTGCCCGTTCTTCCAGTGGAAGAATGCCTGCTCGGTGATCGCGTCCCAGTACCGGGCTTTGGTCCGGTAGTAGGTGGTTTTCACGTCGCCCTCGCAGTAAGTGGCGATACCGAAGAGGTTGCCGATGGAATCGGCGGTGCGAATGACGGCGACCATGACGTAGGGCCAGTTGCCAAGGTCCCAGCCCTCGCTGCCCCAGCTGGGGATGACGGTCCAGCCGTGTTCGGCGATGAGGTCCATCCAGTCGTAGCCGCCGTTCGCGTGGTAGTCGCGCAGCACCGGGGCGTCGGTGATGACTTCGCCGGTGTCGGCGGTGGTCACCGTCTCGGTGGTGATTGCGTTCATGGTGTTGCTCCTTTTGCAGAGGAATGGTGGGCGGGGCGACCAGTGGTGACCGGCCAGCTTCCCCTCTCCCCCGTTGTTTTTTGGTTGCTGGCAAGCTTGCTTGCTCGGCGGCCGACGGAGGCCCGTCTACCCGAAGGGCAAGGACGGGAAAATCCTCGGAGGAAATAAGCGAGGAACGAGCGCCGGAGAGGAATTTCCGGGCCGCAGGCCCCGACGAAGGAGGGGCTAGACGGGGTGGAGCGGACGCCTAGAATCCGGAGGACAGCAACCAGAAAACGTCGTAGACACACCAGGGCCAGGGACGGTGGAGCTCTGCGGAGCCGGCACTGGACCCAGCAGCCGGCCGCGCCAGCGGACGCCCATCAGGGTGCAGCGCAGCGGAACCCCCAGCGCGCCCCGCGCGCTGGTCCTGCGTAGGGTGAGGGCATGAATGACCCGTCAGCGCAGCGTCCCAGCGATAGTAGCGGGCGCCCACGAACGGGGCCGGACTATTCACGGATTCAGCGGCGCCTGGCATTGGTTTTCACTGCCGCCGCAGCTGCCTGCTGGGTGCTGGTGGCGGCGGACCTGGTTGTAGGACGGCCGACCGGTGGCGATGTTTTCATCGCCGCGCTCAACACTCTCGCGGCTGCAGCGCTCTGGTGGATGGCTGCCACCAGCCGTCGGAGATAAGGGAAAGGCCGGCACTTGTGTGCCGGCCATTCCGGGGTTTTCCCTCTGCAAAGGAAATCTATGGGCGCGGCGTCGTTACCGCGGGTGTCACTGCTCGTCGAGCCGGTGATCTTTGACAGGTCGGTCTACAGGGCCTACGACAGGCCCTGCGGTCAACAAGCTCAGTTCCAGGATGTCTTCGAGCGGGCTCGCATCCGGGGCAACGGTATCGTCTTCGGTCATGCGGAAGGGATCGGCCACGTGCGGGGCTCCTTGGCTGTGTGGGGGACGGCGGTGTCCTTTCACAGTATCGGCTGTTCCTGCGGTCCGGCTGGAAGTGGCGGCGCCCGCGGCAGCGTCCAACGCGGCCGGAGGAGCCCTGGCGGGGGAGGCCGCCGCGCACCTGAAAAACCAAAACAGTAGGCCGAACCCCTTGCGTGTGGGGTCCGGCCTACCTTGGTTTAGCGGCTCAGTTGGCGGTCATAAGCCTTCTTCGGGTCGCGGGTGCAGTCGGCGAGCAGGCCGCGGTTGACCAGTTCGGCCAGCAGTTCCGCGAGCCGGTATTCGGCCACGTCATCGAGGGCGAGCTTGAAGTAGCGGGCGGCGAAGCTGGATTTTCCTTTGAGCCATTCCAGCCAGCCGATCAGGCACAGCATCGGGGCGCGCTGGCCTTCCGGGGTGGTCTTCATCAGCTCGAACGCGACTTCCTGGGCGGTGTCCACGCGGGCCCAGTCCGGTCGGGCAAGGAAGACGCCCAGCATGACGGAAGTGAACTGCTCGGGCGCGTGCGGGACGATGTCACCCATCATGTAATCCCGGATGGTGGGGTGCTGCAGGGCTCCTGCGAGCTGGTGCGCGGTTTCGGTGGTCAGACTCTTGGGGTCATCGAGTACCTTCGCCCACACGGCACGGCTGGCTTCGAGGTCTTCGGGCCAGCCGTCGGGCTTGTGCGCGGCAATGGCCTCGCGGGCCGTCTCATCGCCGGTGAATGGTGCCGGGGCGGTGAAACCGGTGACGACACTCCCCCGGTAGATCAATGCGGCGTTGCCGTTGCTCGTGGTGATGGCATCCAGGGACTGGTTAGGGCAGCAGCTCGTGTCCGTGCAGTGGTAGTTCCGCCACAAGTCGGAAGTCACCAGCCACGCGTCCTGCAGGGGCATCCCGGCGGTCTCCAGCTCGATCCGCAGTGCCTCCACATGCTCGGAGTAGGAGTTGGGGTTCTCATCGGTGTAGATGACCAGCAGGCTGCCGGTGGCGGCTTCGTCGGCGGTCAGGTAGCTGACGAGGGTCTGGGCGTAGCCAACCGGGTCCTGCCCGAACGGGGCGTCCACGCGCAGGGTCGCACCGAGCTTGTTGCCCTGCACGGTGAGGGCGACAAAGGACTCCGCGGGGGTCTGTCCCAACGTGTGCGGGATGAAGGCCAGGACATCGGCGGGGCCGGTGAACTTGATGGACTCGTTCATGGTGTTGCTCCTTTTGCAGAGGAATGTGGTGGGTGGGGCGACCAGTGGTGACCGGCCAGCTTCCCCTCTCCCCCCGTTGTTTTTTTGGCTGCTGGCGGAGCTTTGCGGAGCTGTGCCCGACGGAGGCCCGTCTACCCGAAGGGCAAAGGGCGGGAAATTCCTGGAGGAAATAAGCGACGCAGGAGCGCCGGAAGGAAATTCCTGGAGGAAATAAGCGACGCAGGAGCGCCGGAAGGAAATTCCTGGCCTGCAGGCCCCGACGAAGGAGGGGCTAGACGGGGTGGAGCGGGCACGTACGATCCGAAGGACAGCAGCCAAAAAACGTCGTAGACACACCAGGGCCAGGGACGGCGGAGCCGGCACTGGACCCAACAGCCGGCCGCGCCAGCGGACGACCATCAGTGCGAGCCCTGCGAGCAAGTAGCAGAAGAGGACCGACGCCACAGCGCCGGTCCTCTTCATTGTTCAATCCGCCTTAGGTTTCCTGGTCCTTCCGGGTTTTGGAAGTGGCGCGGTAGGCGGTGATGGAAGCACCAAGTGCTGCCAGGGAGAGCACGAAGTTGATGATGGTCAGTGGTTCCATGAGGGTTTCCTTATCGTTGAGCAGGACTTAGTCTGGGAAGGAGCCGGTGGCCGCAGCCTTGCGGTTACGACCACCGGGTTCGTAGCTACACCTACTTCCTTGCTTTACGCTTACGCTTCCGAGTTGCCGCTCGGGAGCGTTTGCCCGTTAAGAGCGCGTTCCGCGTGGAAAGCAGAGCGATGAACGCTGTCGCCAGGCTCACGACCGACGTCGTGAGCCTGAGCAGTTCGTCGATGCTCATGTAGCCACCTCCTTCCTGCCCCGCCGAGCGAGGCCCCCACTGTCGCAGCCGGTCGAGGGTGGGCCGTCAACCCCGAGGAGCGACCGGGTAATCCCGCGAAATGAGGGAGCGCAGCGACCGCGCGGGACTGCCCGGGCGCGTGGGTTGACGGATCGGGCCCCCGGACGGCTACGATCAGTGGCCTTGGACGGAGAACAACCCAGCCACATGTAAGGCAAAACAACGCTTTACAGTCCGCAGCGCAGCGCAGGACCGGTTCCTGGGTGAGCACAGCGGAACCCAGGGCTTGAGGGAACGGGTTATGCCCACTGGCGGGCAGGTGGAGCCCTCCGCACAGCTCAAAGCTGTCCCCATTGGGTATAACCCGTTCCTTTTGGTGCCCGTGTCCGAGCTCGGGGGTAGGATTACCTGATCGAACATATATTCGAATAAAGGTGTGTTGTGGGCGTTATTGTCGGTCCCCGTGTGATAGATGCGGGAGTTTCGTTGTTGTCGGTGCTGGTCTCTCCGGTGCCGGTCGCGGCGGGTTTTCCGTCGCCGGCGCAGGACTACTTTGACGGCCGACTGGACCTGAACGCGCACCTGATCAAGGACGTCACGAGCACCTATGTGGTGCGGGTGTCCGGGGAGTCCATGGAGGGCGCCGGAATCAGCGACGGGGACGAGCTGATCGTCAACCGGGCACTGGAACCACACGACGGGTGTGTGGTCGTGGCAGTGCTGGACGGGGAGCTGACGATTAAGCGGCTGCGCATCACCACCACG
Source organism: Pseudarthrobacter sp. TE9888 (assembly GCF_056279345.1). Taxonomy (NCBI): domain Bacteria; kingdom Bacillati; phylum Actinomycetota; class Actinomycetes; order Micrococcales; family Micrococcaceae; genus Pseudarthrobacter; species Pseudarthrobacter sp. TE9888. Next base: position 44,499 of record NZ_JBWBRD010000003.1, read on the forward strand.
GGCGTGGTGCTGCAGGCAGAGAACCCGGCTTACCCGGACATCGAAGTGCCGGCCCTGTCCGACCTGACTATTTGGGGCGTCGCGACCCGATGCCTCCACCACGTTTAGGACCGGGCGATGTCTAAGCCGGCGTTGATGCGCCGTATGCCGCAGATCGCTCACGTGGACGTGAACTGTTTTTACGCCTCCGCGGAGCGGGCGTTCGACCCTTCACTGGAGGGAAAGCCGGTGATCGTGCTGTCCAACAATGACGGGTGCGCTGTCACCCGCTCCCCCGAGGCCAAAGCCCTGGGCATCGCCATGGGCGAGCCGTGGTTCAAGCTCGCCCCCAGGGCGAAGGAATGGGGCCTGGTCGCGCTGTCCAGCAACTACGAGCTGTACGGGGACATCAGTGCCCGGGTGATGGAGCTGCTGGGCCGGCACTCGGCCTGGCTGGAGGTTTACAGCATCGACGAGGCCTTCCTGGGCGTCAAAGGCTCGCCGGCGGAGCTTTTGGCGATTGGCCGGTCCATGAAGGCCGCGGTCCGGCGGAATGTCGGTGTGCCGGTCTGTGTTGGGATCGCGCCGACGAAGACGCTGGCGAAGCTCGCCAACAAGTGGGCGAAGAACAATAAGGCCTTCGGCGGGGTGTGCCACTGGGACTCCGTCCCCGCTGCGGAGCGGGAGGCCCTGCTGGGCCAGCTGTCCGTGGAGGAAGTGTGGGGCATCGCCGGGCGGCTGACCAGGCGGCTGAACGTGATGGGCATCTTCACCATCGCCGACCTGGTCCGGGCCGACCCGGTCGCGATCCGGGACAAGTTCAACGTGGTCATGATGCGGACCGTCCTGGAACTGGGCACCCCTTGCATCCCGATGGAGGAGGAACGGATCGGGCGGGACCAGCTGATCTTTTCCCGGTCGTTCGCCAAACCCATCACCACGGCCGCCGGGATCCGGCAGGTCATGAGTGTGTACGGGCAACAGGCCTCGGCGCGGCTGGCCAAGCACGGGCTGCAGGCAAAGGTCCTGACCGCGTTCGCCGGTACCTCGCACTTCAACCCCAGCGACACTTCCTACCCCTCTGTCTCCGTGCCGTTGCCGATGCCCACCGCTGACCCGGTGATCCTGACCAAGGCCGGCCACGCGCTCCTGCCCCGGATTGTCGAGGGCGTCCGGTACGCCAGGGCCGGGATTATGGTCACCGACCTGCGTCCTACGGGGAACCAGGCACCGCTGTCATTGTTCGAGAACCCGCACGAGGAACGCCACATCGGAACCCTGCTTGAAGACGTTACCCGCCGGTACGGCCGCGGGTCCATCGGCCTGGGCCACGGCGGGATCCGGGGCGGGCCCGACTGGACCATGAAACGCGACATGCTCTCCCCCAGATACACCACCCACTGGGACGAACTCCCCCTCGTCAAAGCCGCCTAATCGGCTGCTCTCTGCATCACCCAGGAAGAAAACAAGCACATGACCATCACCCCAGAAGCTCCCACCCTCAAGGCCCCGGTGGACGTCCGGTTCACCACTGCCGGCACTCCCCTGGCCGTCCGCTACGACGGCCAGATTTGGGCTGTGGCGGCCGAGCCGCTGCACTGGTTTACTCGGGACTCATGGTGGGAAACCCGCCGGAGCGTGCCCGTCGGCGTCGGCAATGTTGTGGACATCGAACACTGGCGCGTCCAGGTCCGCCGCACGTCGGACTCACCGCTGCGGACCTTTGAACTGCGCCGCGGTCCCCTCTCTGAGCAGTGGCTGCTGGTATCCGTGACCGAAGGTTAAGGATTCTGCGAAGCGGGCAGCGGCTGTAGAGGGGACCGGTCTTAAATGCCGAAGGCCCCGATCTCCCGGGGCCTTCTAACCAGCCGCCGAAGCCAACTGGGGGTGTGACACCAGACTACCAACAACCGGATCCGACCTTCCAGATCACGGATATCCGCCGGTCGTTGTACGTAGTGTGAGGCTATGGGACCCACAATCCGGTCGGGGGCAGGACTACCGGCAGGCCTTGAACCTCCAGTAAAGGTCGCCCTTGCACGGGCAATCGCCAAGATGCCACGCGGTGACGCATCACACGGACATTTAATGTTTGAACCCAAGTGGGACGGGTATAGATGTGTTGCAGTCAGGAATGACCACGGCGCCACGCTCTGGAGCCGGCAAGGGAAGGAACTGACTGGGTACTTCCCTGAACTCTGTTCAGCGGTCACTTCGGCCGTTCCCCCGGGATGTGTGATCGACGGCGAAGCCGTGATCTGGAGCCAGGGCCGGCTGAACTTCGACGCCCTGCAGCAGCGCCTGGGCGCAGGACCAAGAACCCTGCCAGGGCTGGTCACGGCAGCGCCTGCCAACTACGTAGCTTTCGATATCCTGGCCGTTGCCGGGCACGACGCAAGGGACCTGCCGCTGAGCGGCCGGCGTGCGCTCCTGGAAGAACTCGCCACCGGCTGGGAACCGCCGCTGTCCCTCTCCCCCGCCACTACTGACCGCGGCGTAGCCGAACAGTGGCTCGAAGAGCTGCCCCCTACCGGGATCGAAGGGCTGGTCATTAAAAGCCTGAATCAGGCATACATGCCCGGCGTCCGTTCCTGGTTGAAGCTGAAGCACAGGGAAACCCTAGACATCATCTGCGGCGCTGTGATCGGGCCGATCACCCAACCCTCCGAGGTTGTCGCCGGCCTAATCCTGGACGGCAACCTGAGAATCGTTGGGCGCTCCACACCACTGAAAACGAGGGAAAGCCGAGAACTGGCGCGATGGCTGCATCCCCCATTGGGCGAGCACCCCTGGCCGGCCATAGTGAAAGGTACGGCCTTGGACAGGTTCAACCGGGACAAGGAACCAGTGGCGCTGACACTCGTGGAACCCGTGATTGTGGAGGTCTCCGCCGATACAGCTTGGTCTGGGAGATCCTTCCGGCATCCCTTGCGGATGCTCAGGGCTCGGCCGGAGCTATCCCCTGCCGATGTCGTCCGGCCGGCCCGGATTCACGAGGGTTAGCGATCCGTGCGGATCACAAGGAGGTTCTGGCCCTCTTCCAGAAGCGCGTAGAGGTTTTCCCGTGCTTTCTTCGTACGTGTCGCCTTCGGCCTCGATGTGGTTGTAGCTGCCGTCCGGGTTGGTAATGGTGCCGGTGAGTATCACCGAATGAGCCTATTTCGCCGCAGGATCTGCGGACTCGATAAGCTCCGGTCCGTTGTTGCGCACGCTGTTGACCCGGGAGCTGACGATCCGAGGTGTCAAGGTCGGTTCCGGCAGGGAGTCCAGCAGGTGCTGGATGCCGTCCTTGTCAGTCAGGTCAGGGTCGAGCCATTCCGCGAACCGGTCCCGCGGGATAATGACCGGGGAACGGTCATGGACGTGTCCCAGCGCGTCCTGGGTTGTTGTGGTGAGCACGGTGCAGCTGAGCAGCCACCTTTCTGGGTCATCCTCAGGCAGGGATGGGTCAGCCCACCATTCGTACAGACCGGCGAAGCCCAGCAAGGGCTCCTTCTCGGAGAACAGGTAGTTCGGGATCTTCTTCCCATCCTCAGTTTTCTGCCACTCAAAATATCCTTCGGCCGGGATAATCGCGCGTCGCTTCACAGCAGCCTTTCGGAAGGACGGCTTCTCCAGGATGGACTCGCTGCGGGCGTTGATTAGCTTGGAGCCGATCTTGATGTCCTTTGCCCAGGAGGGGACCAAGCCCCAGCGGGCAATCAGCAGGTGCCGGTCGATGGTGCCCTCATCCAAACGCTCAGCCACGATCGGCACACTCTGGGTTGGAGCCACGTTCCAACTCGGCGGGGGCGGGCTCCCCTCGACCTCTTTAGCTTCAAAGTGGCTCAGAAGGTCTCCGGTGGCTTTGGACATCACGTATCTGCCGCACATGAAGCCATTCTGCCCGAAACATGGGGCCCCTGCCCTCGAACCCGTGCCCACCAACACTCCATGGCCAAGGCCTGCTCGGCGTTGAAAAACAAAAGGCCGTAATCTGTGGGCTATGGGGCAAAGCGATGTTCAGCGGCTGATGAATCAAACGGGAATGAAGAAGCAAGACATTGCTGTGGCTCTCGGAGTGAGTGTTGCCAGTCTTCGGCACGTCCCCGCAGCGCTCCTGGCTGACTTTCCGAGTGATGTTTTGATCGAGGAATTGGCCAGGCGTGCAAGGAGCGGACTGCTCCGGGACTCGTCCGGCCAGGACCGAAATGCCGTGCCACAACGTTGAGGATGGATAAGTCAGGACTACGTCGGCAGCTACCTCAATCAGAATCCAAAAGAGCCTGGCGATCAATGCGATTGAACTTCACTGAGGTTGGTCAATGGCAGGATGAAGGACTAAATTCGGCCACCACGAAGCCCGGTTCTCTTCTCGATGTAGTGGACGCGATGACGGAGCCCTACCAGGTTTCCCACCACATCGGATATCTGCTCCACACCGCTGTTGACCACCTGCACGCTCTTAGCACCCTGCTGGAACAGTCCGGAGCGCAGCACACTTTCGCTCCCTACACCCTTATGCGCGCCGCGATCGAGAGTGCATCCACAGCGCTCTGGATCCTAGAGCCAGCAGATCCACATGAGGTGGCGTTACGGTCACTAAAACTTGAATATGCAGATTTGAATGACCTGAAGCGCGCAAATACAACTGTGGACCCGCTTGCAGGGCATGACGAAGTGCGGTTGGAGGTTTTCAATAGCTGTCTCTCCAGGCACGGGTGGAAAGCTCCAGAGGTCAAGGCACGTCCGCCGGGCACGCTGACGATCATTCAAGACACGTCGAAGCACTTTGACGTGTTCGGCAGTGCGCTCATGTGGCAGATGTGCTCAGCAGCAGCTCACGGAAAACGGTGGGCACGCCATTACCTGACGCTCTTTGAGGCTGAAGACGATGGCCGTTCGAAGGTTATAAGCGGCCGCCTTACATCCGACGAATCGGCTATCTCGCTAGCCCTCAACATTGCCTGTGCCGTTGTTCGCAAAGCAAAAGCGGTTCGAGACCTTCACGCAAGGAATCCTCTGCACCCAGGGGATAGCTTTGTTCGTCCCACTGCCACCCTGCAGGTCGTCGAATCAGGGTTGTACGTCCCCAGCCGATTTGGCAGCAACCCGAGCCGAGGCGAATAAACACCGGGTCCGCGTCCCCGTCGGTCTCAAGAACGATCCCATATTCGGAACGAGACATTTAGTACCGCGAAAACGCTCTGGGCCAATCTCAACAAACGATCCCTTGTCAGGACCGCACCGAGCACTCTGTGGGTAAGTTTCCAACCCCGCCTTTTCGGCGGTTCTCTTGGGCATGGGTTATCTCAACAATGTGTCTCACTCGGGGTATTCTCAATAGAAGGGAAAGTTACCTTTGATGATCCAAGGGAGTAATTTTGGGGAGTATCGGATATGCCAGGGTCAGCACCACAGATCAGAATGCGGACCTGCAGCAGGCAGCGTTGAAGGCAGCAGGGTGTCACCGAATCTTTACAGACCATGGCGTGAGTGGATCAAAGCCCAGCCGGCCTGAGCTGGACAAGATGTTCGAACACCTTCGAGAAGGTGACGAGGTCGTCGTCTGGAAGCTGGACCGTCTGGGGCGCAATACCCGCAACCTGCTGGCCCTCATTGATGATTTGGAGCGCCGGGGCGTGCACTTCCGCAGCGTAACCGAAGGGATCAGCACAACAGGCGCGATGGGCAGGGCCATGCTCACCGTCATGTCAGCGTTCGCGCAGCTCGAACGCGACCAGTTGTCCGAGCGAACTAGAGCTGGCATGGCCGCCGCTGCTGAACACGGGCGAAAGCCTGGGCGACGGGAAGTCACCGCCGAACATGCAAAGGTCAAGCGTGCCCGCGACCTGAAAGCCCAAGGGCTAGCACCTGCCGACATCGGGAAGATCCTGGGCGCAAGCCGGGCCACGGTGTACCGCTACCTGCGCATGGCAACAGAAGACGTGGCCTAATCCTGTCCGTTACCCTAGACCGCGCAAATCGGTCATTTTGAATGGCGCAACATGCACAGGGGGAAAACTCTGGTTGGATGTTGGACGACCTTTCAGTCAAGAGTGGAGAATGGTGTGCCCATAGACAGCCTCGCGTTGATGCTGACCGATGTGGAAGAGAAGTATGAAGCGCGGCCGTCTTCGCCGGCTTTCTCACGCCTCTACGAAGGTGTAGGGCGGTGGAGTCATATGTTCGCCGTGCTGCACGAGGAACTCAATGGCCATTTTGAATCCATCAACGGCAGGGCCCTAAGCACTAGGCACTACTGGGCGGACAACAGCAGGGGGTTCCTTCAGTTGATTCAGGACTTAAAGGAGGACCTGTACGCCCTGAAACGTGGCGGCGTGGACGCCAAGCTGGTCGACAGCTACCAACAGGCGATCGAGCGGTGCCAGCCCTGGCTTTCCCCGAGCGGCGGAAGCGCAGTGCCGGATAACTTCGAACCCATCGCGATCATCAGATACGAGCAGGTCTTCAGCGAAACTTCCTCATCGGTCCGCCTCAAGAAGCAGCAGTCACCTGTTGAACTCAAAATGATTGGCGGGGGCTCATACGCCAACGTCTACTCATACGTGGATCCCGATTATGGAATCAAGTTTGCCGTCAAGCGTGCGAAGCGAGGCCTCAGTGAACGAGACCTGCAACGGTTCCGCCAGGAATTCGATTACATGGAGAGGCTCAGCTTCCCCTACATCGTGGAGGTCTACAAGTTCGACGAGACGCGCAACGAATATCGGATGGAATTCTGCGACGAGACACTCAGGGACTACATCTCAAAGCGGAATGGCAATCTAAGCTTCTCGATTCGGAAGCGAGTGGCTCTTCAGTTCTTGTACGGCATCAGCTACATCCACAGCCAAGGGCTTTTTCATCGGGACATCAGTCTTCAAAATGTGCTGATGAAGGTATTCGGCAGCGGGGCTGTTCTCGTCAAGCTGTCTGACTTCGGACTAGTCAAGGATCAGGCATCCCGTTTCACACGCACGCAGACCGAGATGCGCGGAACCATCCGTGACCCTCAGCTGCATAATTTCAAGGACTACGGCGTTCTCAATGAGATGTACTCGATTGGTTGGGTGCTTTCCTACATCTTCACGGGACGAGACGCACTGTCTGGTGCGGCTGACGCTGCCAGCCGCATCGTGCAAAAATGCACCGCCCCCGATCTCACGCAGCGTTATGCGTCCGTGCTTGAGGTTATCGCTGAGGTTGAGCACCTAGAGGCCACTCCCACCGCAACAACCGAAGCGGGAGCAGAGGCTTGAATAAAGCCAGCTAGAGGTCACCTAAACTCGACCACATGAGTACAGCGACAGCCCCGGCGGAGAGCGATGCAGAGGCGCCGGCGGAGAGCCATCCAGAGAACACACCGGCCCCAGGATGGATTTCAAGAACAACGCGCCACCCCTTAACACGGCTCATCGGGCGAATAGCGCGGCGTACGTACATCACCCTGTTGCTGCTGGCGACGACTGTTCAAGCTGTCGTTCTGTTCCTGCTTTGGAAGTGGCCGTCTTACGACTGGGGCTCACTCCTTGACCGGTTCGTTACGAGCCCTGCCATGGCTGGCCTGTTTGCGGTTATTGCTGCGGTCATCGGGGCATGGTCTTTGCATAGACAGCTGGCCCACACCAAGCAGAAAGCCGAAGATGAGGCGTGGTGGGAACAGTTCGAGTGGGTGACTGATCGGATCATTTCTCCCGATGGGGATGAAGCGGAGAAGGCAACAAAGGCAAAAGACCGACTGCCAAAATCCCTGGCTTACAACCTCATGACAGCTCTATCAAAGTCTGCCAGGGCCGACTTTCAGAAGGCGGCTGTTGCCGGGATTTTCAGACATCATCTAAGAGATGCCGCCCCTCCTGAACAGGATGAAACTGCGATCTCGGATGAGCCGCGGATGGACGCAACAGAAGCGGAGTCCCTTCGCGCCTTGCTTGCCGTAGTGCCGGACGAATCTACTTCCAGCGAGACCGCTCATCGACTACTCAGTGAATACGATCGGTACATCCGCTACCGCGGATATGAGGATGAGGTCCAGAGGGCTCTTCGCCATGGATTTGGGGAGAATCATTCAGTGCCCCGGACTGGGGACTTCGGGGCGGACGCCGTTGTCGAAAATGGCTCTTACAAGCTGGTGATAGAGGTGAAGCAATCTATCCTCCGTCGCAGCAACTTCCTCAAAACCGTCAATCGGCTTCGTTCGGTCGTGGATCGCGAAGGTGCGAACGCTGGCATTATTGTCACCCCTCCTCAATCTCTAACCCTGCGCGCGCAGGAGATCGAGGAGCTGAAAAAAGACGGGATTTATCTCGTCGAATGGGACCCTTCTGAGTTGTCAGGGGCTTTGAAGGAAAGGATCCAAAAGAATCTCCCGTTCGTGTACCGCAGTTAGCTTGCAAAGCGTTGTCCGGCGGGGGCGAATCCAGCGCCGTTAATAGACGAACCAAAGCCCTGCACAGACTCCAGGCTGTGCAGGGCTTTGCTTGTATCCATAGCGGTTTAGCGCCCGTAGTCAGAGTCCTGCTGGCGGCGGGGTTCTGACTGCAGCTGCCGTGTTGCTGTGGCGGTGCCTGCAGCGGCCGTAGCGGCGGGCTGTTGTGGGAATGACGCCGCCATTAGTCGTTGCATCTTTTCCAGCCGCGGGTCGACTTCGGCGATCGGTTCAGGCTGCGGTCGGTCTTCCGGTTTTGATGCGTCGGCCATAAGTTGGTCGATGCGTGCTGAGTTGGCTTGGGCGGCTTTGAGCGCTTCGGCGTGCTTGAACGGTTCGGCCAGTGCGTTCTCTGCCTGTTCGACGCGGGAGAGAGCTTCCTGGCGTCGTGCTTCAACGTCCGTGGCAAGCCGGGGCAGGGAGGAAACCCTGTTCTCCAGCTGCCGGATGGTGCCGATGTCAGCGGACAGCAGGCTGCGGCGGGCGATTTGGGTTGTTGCCCCCGGCACACCTTCGATGCGCACTTCCACCGTGGCGTGGTCGAGGTCCCGGGCGGGGACGAGTTTGGCGCGGAGTTCGTGGCCACCAAGATGGGCGACGGTCCCGAGCTCGTCGTAGCCGTAGAGATTCATAAGGCGGTGGCCGTGCTTGCCCGCCCAGGCCCGGAGGGCTTCGGCCGCGTCTCCGCGGTTATCGACCGTCTTCCCGTCGATGCTGGCTTTGAAGGCATCTGCGGTGGTGTCTACGGTCCGGGCTGCGGCCGCTTGGATCAGAGGCAGGTCGTGAGTGGCTGCGTCGGCTGCTGACTGTTCGCCGCGTTTGGTGTGAGCTACGGCGACCATGTTGCGGTTGTACGCCCGGTCGAGGCGGCTGAGGCGTGCCAATTCTTGATCCGCGACAGCCTTTTCCAGTACCAGCGGGTTGCCGCTGGTGATGGCTTTTGCTTGGGCGAAGTTCAGGGTGTTGTCTCCGATGTCTTCGATTTCCCGGACGTCGAGCCGGCCGCGCATGATCTGGTTGATGAACCGGGACTTCCGTTCCAGCCCTTGCCACATGAAAGAGTCGAAGGATTCCTTCGTGACGACCTGGGAGATGCGGACCTCGGGGTTTTGATTGCCCTGGCGCAGGATGCGGCCGTGGCGTTGTTCGACGTCGGAGGGACGCCACGGGGCGTCCATGTCCACGAGGTGCACGGCCCGTTTTTGGATGTTCGTACCGACGCCCATCTTCGAAGTCGAGCCCATCAAGACGGCGATCTGCCCGGATCGCGCGGCGGCGAACAGCCGGCCCTTTTCGGTGTCGTTCTTGGCTTCGTGGATGAACCGAACCATGTGTTCGGGCACACCGCGGCGGCGCAGCTGGTCCTTGAGTTCGCCGTAGACGTTCCATCGGTCAGACGGTGTGCCGAAGTCGCAGAAGACCAGTTGCAGGGCCCCGGGAACTGGGTCGGGTTGGCCGGTTTTCGGGTCGGTGTAGATGCGGTCCTTGTGTTCTTCATAGACGCTGGCCAGCAGGTCTGCGGTCGCGCTGATTTTGGTGGGTCCGCGCTGGAACAACGTGGGGTCAACGAGCCTCATGTCCAGGGCGGCCTTGCGGCCGTCCGAGGAGACCTTGAGCATGTTGTCTTCCTCAGAGTCCACCAGGCGTTGCTGGATGGCGTCCACGCGCTTGCCGATGTCCTGAATGTAGTCGCGCAATTCGGGGCTGGGTTCCACGGCCAGCATGTTCGGCTGGCGCAGCCCATCCCCGTCCCGCCGCGCGAGGTCGGGGACGGGCAGCTTCAGGTCTTCGGCGGTTTTGACGTCCGCGAAGGTGTGGAACATCTTTAGCAGCTCGGGGACGTTTTGGAACTTGGCGAAGCGGCTCTTGAGTTTGAACCGGTCGCCGCCGGCTACGGAGAGTTCCATTTCTTCGACCACCTGGCCGAATGTGGCGGCCCAGGTATTGAAGTCCTGGATGCCGGTCGCCTTCAGCAGGTCCGGGCGCAGGTAGCGCTGCATTACGTACATTTCGGTGACGGAGTTGGCGATCGGCGTGGCCGTGGCTCCGGTGATCACCCGCCGGCCTTCACGCTGGCGCAGGAACTCGGTCTTCATGTGGAGGTCGGAGGCGCGTGCTGAGCCTTGGATGGCGGCGCCGGGGATGTTGCTCGGGGTCCGGAGGTTCTTGTAGTCGTGCAGCTCGTCCACCACGAGGTAGTCGATGCCGGTCTCTTCAAAGCTGATGCCCGGATCGGCGGGAGCATCAAGCTTGGCTTTGAGGGTTTCTTCCTGGGCCAGAAGCGCCTTTTCCAGCCGTTTGATGATGCTCGAATTGGCGCGCCCATTGTCCTGCTCACTGCTCCTTACGGCCTCCAGTTCCGCCCGCATCTGCATCACTTCGGAGTTGATGTAGGCAGCCTCGGCTTCGGGGCTGAGGCTGACGCGCTGGAACGCGGTGCGGGTCATGACCACGGCGTCCCATTCGTTCGCGGCCGCACGGGCAACAAACTGCCGTCGTTTGTCCCCGGCGAGGTCTGCCGATGATGCGGCGAGGATGCGGGCCTGGGGGTAGATCTGAAGCCATTCGCGGGCGAATTGCTCCAGCATGTGGTTCGGGATCACGACGGCGGGCTTGTTGACCATGCCCAGGCGGCGCAGCTCCATCACGCCCATGACCATTTCTGCGGTCTTGCCTGCGCCGACCTGGTGGAACAGGCCGACGGCCGGTTCGGAGAGCATGCGGGCCACGGCTGCGCGCTGGTGCGGCCGCGGGACCCAGTCCTTGGCCATGCCCGGCAGGGTCAGCCGCTCCCCTTCGGTGCTGTAGTCGCGCAGCACGATGGAGTTGAACCGGCGGTTGTACTCGTCGATGAGACGGGTAGCCCGCTCGGGTTCTTCCCACACCCATTCGCTGAAACGCTCCTGCAGCAGCTGGGCCTTCTCCTGGGCCGCTGCGGTCTCGGTCGGATTCAGGACGCGGCGGTTATTCTCGCCTTCGTCCGTGACACGGACGGGGCGTTGTTCGAGGACCTGCTTCAGGATGTCCGAGGCAGGCATCCGCTGGGTGCCCCAGTTGCTGGTGGCAGCCAGGGTGTGACGGTTGGCTTTGACGTCCCACATGGAGCCCGCGGCGTTAGAGACCGTGGCGTAAGGGTCGTTCAGGATTTCCCGGACAAACTCCTGGTGGGTGCCGGCGTCGATCCAGACCGCGCCGAGGCGCGCTTCCACTTCGTCCATGCGAAGCGGCTGGGGCATGGCGTCGGTCAGGGCCCGGACGTTGACGGCGAACCTGTCATCCGAGAGCGCGGCGGCCTGGGCCACTTCGAGTTTTTCGCGGACGTTCCCGGACAGGTACTCCGCCCGGGTCTGGAACGGCTCGTCAGGTCCCGGGACCTGGTAGATGCTCTCCCCCATCGCCGCGCGTGTTTCGTCACGGCTGATGCCCAGCAGGGAGGCGGCATAGTCCAGATCAACTTCGCCCACACTGTCGAGCGTGACGGTAAGGGCTTCTTCAGCGGTGTCTACGCCAAGGACCGGTCGGCGTGGCTGCACTTGGCGGCTGGAGAGCAGGGCCGCCGGGGAAGCTGTTTGCGTGGCATCGTCGAAGTTCTCCAGTGCCATGACCAGGGGCCCGAAGGGGTCGCGGGAGACGATGGTCACGGCCCTGGGCGTGATGCGGGCCTGGATGGGCTCCTGCGTCTCTTCATCTACCCGGCCGGTGTCCCGGAGGGTGTAGCGGTTGATCGGCCCGTAGGTGTCTGCGTACTCGCCGTAGGCGGTCTTCAGTTCCTCGCGCAGGGCGTCGATCTCGGCGGTGTCGTCCCGGTTTTCGGCTTCTGCGCTGAGGAGATTCCGTGCTGCGTCGCGCAGCCCCAGGAGGGCTCGGAGTTCGGCGGCCTGGGTCTTGGGCACGGGGAGGTCGGTGTGGGAGCCGTTTTCTACAACGGTGAAGCCGTTGTCTGTGGCGTTGATGTGACCTTCCCACTCGTGGCTGGCAGCCGGGACGTAGGCGGCCCGCTGGCGTTCCTGTTCGGCCGTCCTTTCTGTCATGACCATGCCTGCGGCTTTAGCTTCCACCACGATGCCGGCCAGTGCCGCGTCCAGCTGGCCCGGGACGGCCGATAGGTCATCGGTGGTCAGCTGGAGGGTTTCGGCGCCGTACATGCCGTTGCCAACGTGCAGCTCGCCAAGGAGCCGTTCGGGGTACTCGTCGAAATAGGAGTTCAGGCGGGTGATCGTACCGTCGATTCGGCGGGCGGTGACGGTTTCCCAAAGGGTAGAGGCAGGTTCCTGGCCGGCCTCCCGGCGCCGGAAGATCAGCAGGTCTGTCATAGCGTCGGTACCTGCGGCCTTTCGGTGTGAGCCGGTGGGCAGCCTGACGGCTCCCACGAGGTCGGCCAGCTGGTTCATCTCCCGTCGTGCTGCCGGATTCGTGGCGTCCAGGGTGAAGCTGGAAGTCAGTACGGCCACCATGCCGCCCGGTCGGGTCAGTTCGAGGCTTTTGAGGATGAAGTGGTTGTGGATCGAGTGACCGCCGGCATTGTGCCGGGGATCGTGCAGCGTGACATTGGCGAAGGGCACGTTGCCGATGGCGAGGTCGAAGTGCCCGGTGGGCAGGCTAGTGTCGGCGAAGGACTCGGCGCGGACGGTGGCCTGGGGGTAGAGGGCCTGGGAGATAGCCGCTGTGGTTGGGTCCAGCTCGACGCCGGTCATTTCAGCCGTGTCCGGAGCGAAGCCGATGAAGGTTCCCACACCGGACCCCGGCTCCAGGACCGCCCCTCCAGTGAAACCGAGTTGCTGGACGGTGGACCACGTTGCCTGGACGTATGCGGCGTCGGTGTAGTGGGCATTGATCGTGGTCCGCCGCGCCGCATCGTACTGCGCCTCGGACAGGAGGCTTCGAAGGTGCTCGCGGTCGCCGGCGTATTCTTCCCGGGTCTCGTCGAAGATCTGGAAGACGCCCTGCGCTCCCCAACTCCCCCACCGCGCCAGAGACGCTTTCTCGCCATCTGTAGCCTGCCGTCCCTCGCTCTGCAGCATCTGCAGCACCTCGAGGGCTTCAAGGTTCGCTCTGATGCGGCTGCGGGCACCGGACGGAGCAAGGTCTTGCTGTGACGACGGACGGAACCTACCCGTCTCGTTGTCTGTTAGAGTTGCTCGCGCATCTTGTCGATTTCCGCCATCGAGTTCAGGTACTCCTGAATGCTCGGGTTCACGTACTCGTCCTCCTCGTCCTCCGTCTCCGGTGGCGAGAGCAGATCGTGACGGACGATCTCCTCCGCCTGGTTCCGTGCCGCGTTCAGCCGGCCTACCTTCTCCAGATACCCCTCGTCCTTCGGGTCGGGTCCGGCGATCTTGGGTAGCAGTTCGTCCACTTGCTCTTGGGCTTCCTCCCCCAGCTTCGTGAAGAACTCCTCCGGGTTTTGAATCTGGCTGTAGCGCATCGGGCTCGCTGCCTTCCAGGCTTCCTGAGCCTGCCTGCCGTACTTGTTCACTGCGGTCCTCCTCCGGTGCGGCCCAAAGAGCGTCAAAACTCATCTGGCCGTCAATCTGCTTTTTGTGCCGTGCCATAGCCCCCGCCTCTTACTGAAATCATTTCAGTAAGACACGCTAGCGGGTGTAGGTCGAGGGGCGCTTGGACGGGGGTATCTACTGGTCTTTACTGTTGCTGTCTTCACTGTCTTTGACAGTCAAGACAGCAATGACAGTATTGGAGCGCTAGGAGGTCAGCTTCCTTCCAGGCGTTAGGTTGCGGGTACCGCCGGGGAAGGGCTCCCCCGCGTTGTACAGGCGTTCCCGACGGAGGACTTCGTTCATGATGGCGCTGCTTATGAACTCAGACCAGGAGGCATCCATCTCCTGGCTGCTCGTCGCCAGGTAGGCAGCTTTGGCGCGTTCCCGGTCCGCAGCCCTCATATAGAACGTGACTTGTTTTGTTTGGGTAACTCGGGCCGGCGTCGCTTCTGCCGCGGGAGTCTCAACGGCTGATTCTCGATTGGCCCTCAGTAGGCTCTGGACACCCGACGACGGTCGGCGCGCTGGGGGGCCGCTGATGGGTTCACGGTTTTGGCTCATGAGGCGCTCCTTTGTTCGGCAGCTTCGAGGCGGACAACAAGTTCCTGGGCGACTCGGTGAAGATCTTCCGCCACGTTCCCCGCCGATCTTGGCTGGCTCGGGCCAGCTTTCGCAGTTCCCCGCAGGACTTCGAACCATCTCGGTCCCGAATTCACCTGTTCTTCCAGTTCATGCACCAGGAGTCCGCGTTCGCGGACTGCCTGGGCGGGTGATTCAGCATGGCGGACCATGTTGCTGAAAAGCACTTCGTCCGTGCCAAAAGCGTCGATGATGGCTTCTCTGACAATGCGCTGGACCGACTTGGCGGATGCTGACGTGGCGGCGATGATGACGCCCAGCAGATCGAGGCCGGGGTTGACGTCGATGACGGAGTCAAGTCGTTTGGCAACGCCCAGCAGGCCCTCTCGTCCTCCGGCGTCTGTCTTGGTGGGGACGATGATCCTTGAGGCGGCGCCCAGCGCTGCCAGTTGCAGTGGTTCGTTGCCAGGCGGGCAGTCAATGAAGATGATGTCGTATTCCTGGGCAATGGGAGACAGTGCAGCGGCCAGGGCCAGCTTCGCCTTGCGTGCGTCCTTGCCGGCTAGGGAGACAAGTCCAGCGGCCGCCTGGTCCAGGTGAGCTCCCCCAGGCACTACGTCGAGGTTCTTCCTGACATCTTTTAGGGGCCTTAATGGGGCGCCGAACATGAGGCTCTGCGCCATGCCTATGCCCTCGTCATCACGTCCTTCGACGTGACGGTAGCCGAGGTCGAGACCAAGGTTGCCTTGCGGGTCGAAGTCGACAAGCAGGACCCGCCAGCCGGAGACTGCAAGGAGGCCGCCCAAATTGGCGGTCAGGGTCGTCTTCAGCACCCCGCCCTTGCCGTTTACGAAAGCGCAGACCCTATCCAGGCCAGCTCGCTCGATCGTCTGATTTTTTGCCATAGCCCTACCCTAATGTCCTTACTGTCATTGCTGTCTTTACAAGCAATCGTGTCTTTGCAGTTTTTGCAGTCATTGATTGCTATACATGCGTTACTGTCAAAGACAGTAACGCATGTATTAGGGGATTACTGTCAAAGACATGAAAAAATCTAGGCAACCTTCCAGATCGCTGCGTCTGCAAAAGCAGCCAGTACTCGTCGCGTTCCCGACATGGTGTCTTTGCAGTTTTTTGCAGTCATTGCTTGCTATGCATGTTTTACTGTCTTTGACAGTAAAACATGCATTAGTGCAAATACTGTCATTGACGTCAAAAAATCTAGGCAACCTTCCAGATCGCTGCGTCATCAGGAGGCAGCCAGTACTCGTCGCGTTCCTGGTCGTACAGTGCACCTTCGTCGAGGGCAGGAGTGTGGAATCGGTCGAGATATGCGTGCCAGCGCGCGCGTTCAAACCGGTTACGGCCGATGTGGCTCTGGTAGTCCTCCAGAACGCCCAGTCGTGCTGCCAGGTTGGTGAGGTTGGCTGCCGTGCTCTTCCACTGGGCGCCGTCGCGGCGGATCATACCGAGGGCTTCCATTTCGGCCAGCGCGGTAGATACGGCGTTGCGGCTGATGCTCGTGGCGCGGACGATATCGGCGGTAGTGGGGGAGTAGGGGGCTCGTTCAATGGCCTCGTATACGAGAGCTGCCACATCTCCTAAGTGGCGGAAGACGGGGCGCACAGCGTGAATGCGCCCTTTACGCCAGCTTAGCTCCCTCGCTAGTTGTTGGTAGTGCTCGGGCAACTGAATGAGGTAGGCGTCTGCTGCTTTGTGGCGGGCGTCGGAGACTTTCGTCAGGATCCCGTCGGACGCTTGGGCAAGAACAGGAAGCAGCCTGGCGATGGTGACGTGGTGTTTTCCTAGGGCGACAGCGAGGGTCCGGCAACCAACATCGAGGAGATCTGTTTCTTTCGCCCGCATGTAGCCCAGCAGACCGCGGATCAGAAGCCGGAGGCTAAGTCCTTCGCGGCCTCTGGCCGCGAGTCGGTGGTCCAGTACGGCGTACAAGACGTTTTCCAGGTCGTTTACGAGCTGGTGGATTGAAGCGGAGCTGCGGTTGGTTGCCCCCCCTGTGGGTTTAGTGGGGCTTGTGTTGTTAATAAGGGCATTGTTTTTCCCGCTTTCACGGGACCTGCGTTTTTGGGTGTTGCTGGCGTTGGTATATGCCTGGGCTTTGGCCCATTCGTAGGAGAGGAGCCTGGCTTGGTTTGCTTGCGTGCCGTAGAGGGCTGCCAGGCCGGGGAACTGGCCGTTGAGTTCGTTTTCTACGTCTTGCAGTGACCAGCCACAGGCAGCGAAGTGGTTCAGTACGCCCAGACGGGCCTCGGAGGGGCTGGCGTACTTGGCAGTGTCGTAGAGCCCGGTGCGTGCAATCCGGCGCAGGGGGGTCTCACTGCCGCGGGCCGTGGTGAGCTGGGCGCCAGTAGTCCTGGCTGTCTTTGCTGCTTTTGCCTCCCGCTGCCGGATGGCCTTGTTGCGGGCCAGTTCGGGGGCAAGGGCGGCGCGAAGTGCTGCTACGGCCCGTGGCGAGTTCCGGACGCGGAGTGTGGCGTACGCCTTGGCCAAGGGAGTGACGAGGGTCTGGTGACCACCAGTCTTATGCCGTGAGCCAGGGACGCGGATGCATCCGTCGGTGATGTTCTGGTGGGGGCTCGGGTCAAGGCTTGCGGCGAGAAGACCGAGGGCTTCGACGAGCTCACGGGCTTCCACGGCGGTGATGCGTCGTTGCAGGGGAACGTAGAGATGCCTGCCGCCGCTGGGGGAGAAGTCCTCCACGTAACCGACGTTGGTTTCGCCCAGAAGCCTTCTGAGTCGTGCGGCGTCTGCGTCCACGACGCTCTTCAGTGCCTTGGAGGTATCTAGATCGATGCAGAGCGTGGCTACGGAGCCGTCCACGCCGTGAATCATGACTGCTGCAGGACGCTCGGGCAGCGACTTCGTGATGGCGGGAGGAGTTGCCGGCCGCGGGTACTGGAACCGGGGACCGATCCACCGGCCAGTCCGGTAAGTGGGCTGCCCCGCGATCAGGGGCGCCAGGGCCCACGCCTGAACCGGCGACGGCTCAGCAATGCCTTTGGGCCGCGTCGTTGTTGACGGGCATGGGTAGGGCTGTACCATAGACAGCAGTTACTCCTCTCCGGAGGGTACGAAAAACGACACCTACTTGTAGGTGTTGGGAAAAGTTCAGATCGCCGATCCGCCAAGATGAGGATCTGAACAAATACTTTTTGAAGGCCCGCGCAAGCGGGCCTTCTTCGTTAACTGGCCTTAGCTATGGGCAAAGCCTCCTGGTGGTGGCGAAGGCGGTCAAGATCTACGGTCTTCAGATGAGCGTGAACAAGCCTTGCGATTAGATCGCTCCGGCTTTCCTTGGTGGCGTCCACAACGGCCGCCAGTTTCTCTGCATCGGAGATAGGCAGCCGTGCTGTGATCACGTGGCGTTCGCCCTTGCTTCGCTGTGCCATTTTCCCTCCCCAGGACCGAAGTTTCTTTTCATACCCAACATGAATCAGATTCGTTTAAGTGGGACGGCCCTCGGCGTGTCGCGCTTATTGTCGGCTCGACGTAGTTTCGGCTCCACTTCACCATCCGGCAGGCTTTTCCGCGACCCTGGCCGTGGCGAGGTCCACAGGCCGACGGGTTCGGCGTGTCGCATCGTTTACCTATCTGACGTGGGGAAATGACAGAGGCGCGCCGCGTGACAAGCAGAGTTAAGAGCACCTTGGTATGGTTTGCCCTTGCCTGACTAGTCGAGTCAGGCGCTAAACCAATACTACACACCACTGAAATAATTTCAGTGGCATGTTCACTGGGGTGGGAACTGATGGGGAACCAATTGTTAGAACCTACTGATTTGTCCCTGCGGACAATCGAGTCCTTGCAGCTGCCGGCCTCGCCCACCCTCCCACATCTGATCAGTGCAGTAGAGCGCGCCTACGGCAAACCGTTGGAGTTCGACGAAGTCGCAGACGAGGTCTTGGCAGATGGTGTCACCGGTCGCTGGGTCGATATGCCGGACCGCGGTCTCATTCAGTACCGCCGCGGTCACGCATTCTGGTGCCGGCACGTTATTCTGCACGAATTTGGCCACATCCTGTTAGGGCACCAGGGCGAACCATCTGACGGGCTGGAGTCGGCCGGTTTCTTCTCCGGAATTGGCAAGCGCCGCGGAATCAGCTGGATGTGCCGGCCTGCCGCGATTCCACTGGAAGAGGCGGAGCAGGCGGCGGAAAACCTTGCCTATGCACTCGCTCAACGCCTGGTCACAGGCCAGGACACCTGCGTCTCTAACGCAGAACGGATTTTTGGATTGTGATTCAAGCTGCATTTTGGCTGCTGACGATTGTCTTCGTGGCACGGTTGTACCTCGTTGCGCGCCACAACGCGTCGACGGCGTTCCTGGGAGCAACAGGCGTCGGCGTCGTAGGTCTCTTCTGTACCGGCCAAATCGTCCCTGAGAGCACCCTTGACGCTCTCATCGGGGGGACCAACTGGCTTCACCTGGTGCGGAACCTCCTCGTCACGGCTGCGGTGTGGCTGGTCCGGGAGGGTGTTTTCAGCGCGCTGTCCACGGAACCGGAGATCAAGCAGCGCTTCACTCGCAGGCCGCTGTTTCTGGCAGCTCTCCTGCTGGCCATAGTCATCCCATTCACGCTTCAATCCTTCGTCCCGACGACGGACGCGTTCATACCGGAAACGGTGCACCAGCCGGCGGTCTATGTTTACGCAACTGTCTACATGGCGATCCTTGGCGGTCTGGGCTTGTCTGTCCTGCGTGTGAGCATTGGTCCACGTGACAGCCGAACCGTGCGCACCAGCGCCACGGTCGTCGGCATCGGAATGGGCCTCATGGTCCTGGGCTGTATTGACGAAATCATCTATATGAGCTTCCGCTTCGTCGGCTTCGGCAGTTCGCTGACTGATCTGACGTACCTGTTGTTCACGCCCTTCTTCTACAGCGGAATCCTGCTCACATCGCTGGGCCTCGGCATCCCGCCTATGGTGCGTCTGTGGCGCAGGCTGGCTCTCGTGGATCGGTTCTTGATTCTCGTACTCCACTGCAAGTTTCCTGCCTTGAAGGCTAAGGGGGAACGCTTTGCTTTTGCGGTGGACGTCCTGGGCCCGCGCCCGGCCGAGCGCCTATACACCTTGGTTATCGCCATCGGTGACCTTCGCGCCGCGGGCCAACAAGCAACGTATTCCCCGCCGGCTGAGAGGGCGCTTTTCCTGGCTCAGCGGCGGTTGACCAACACATTCGAGCCCCTCGGGCTGGAGCTTAGGAAAAGGGCGGAAATCTAGGTGGCTACAGACACCCAATTCGCAGTCGTTACACCTTCGGTGATTCAGCGAATCGCGCGCATTTCAACGGAAGTGGCCCAGCCGCCTCTCGTTCTCTCGCTGCTGCTCGTTCTCGCTTCAGTGCGTGACGGGGGAGGGTTGGCCGCGCTGCTTCCTGGGCTGGTAGCCGCCGTCACAATCTGCTTGGCCCCGTTGCTTGTGGTCGTCATTCTTGCCCGCCGGGGGACACTCACCGATCACCATGTGGGGGACAAGAAGCAGCGCCGTCCGGTGATGCTGTGGACGCTGGCATCGGCTCTTGTCGGCTGCGGAATACTGACGTTGATCCACACGCCGCTAACGGTTTGGGCATTGATTGCTGGGATTCTCGGCGGAATCCTGGCTCTCATTATCGTGAGCCCTTTTTGGAAAGTATCCGGGCACGCGATGACCCTTGGGGGAGCGACAATTTCCTCTGCAATACTGTTCGGAGTCTGGTCAATCCCGTTTGTGATTGCCGCGCCTTTAGTGTGCTGGTCAAGGGTCTACCTGAAGGATCACACGCTCTCGCAGGTACTGGCCGGGTTCGTAACAGGGCTTGTCGTATTCGGATCAGCCTGCCTGCTGATTCTGAACTGACATAGTATTTTTTCTGAACGTTCAGGGTCCCCAGTTTTGGAACAGCAGACCGGTACAACGAACGGCCAGATGCAGCTCCGAGAGCAGGAAAAATGACTGAGGGCACCGACCCCGTTGACAGCAGGACAGACCGGGAGGTCTTGGCGTCCAAGCTGCAACTCCTTCTCGACATCGTGCACGCCAAAGGTGCCGCCAGCTTCACCTATGAAGAGATCCGCGCCGGCCTGGCCGAACAGGGCTTCAATCTGACGAAGACCCGGTGGCATCGGCTCCTTGCGGGGTCCCCGGATAACCGGTGGGACCCGGAGCTGCTGAAAGCTCTCGCGTACTTCTTCGACGTGGACCCCGACTACCTGCTGCAGCGCAGCGGCCCTGTTCCCGAGAGGGTCGAGGCCGAACTTCGGCTGATCGAAGCTCTGCGCATCTCAGAGGTAGAACATTTTGCTGCTCGCGTCCTTGGCGAAGTGAACATCGATGCTGTCCGGGCAGTAACCGAGGCCTTGAGGAATCTTCCGAGCCGACCCCGGCCTGAGGGCACCCCGCCCGACTGAAAGAAATTCACTACTGAAATTATTTCAGTAGGATTGGTGTATGCGCCGCTACCTGCAGGCCGCCGGAAGCCGTTCTTCGGGCCGTCCTGACCATCACCACCCAGCCAAGGGTGGTCGTGGAGCTGGCGGCAATGGGCGTTTAGCCGCCCTCAGCAACTACGCCCAAAGCTTCACCCAGCAGCCTGTAGCGCCGCTCGACCTCTTCCCGCGCCAGCAGATACTGCACTCTCATCCCGTTGCGCTCCTCCGTGGCCGGCGGATCCTGGGTGGTAATCCCCTCGTCGGTGAGCAACTGCAGATTGTGTTTTGCCGTCGCCACCCCGATGCCGAGGCCCGTCGCGACCTCGCCCCGCGTGGCAGGACCGCTCTGCGCCAGGAACCCAATGATGGCCACCCTGGTCAGGTTCCCGAACGCATTAATGACCGGCTCCAAAGGAGCAGCGGTCTTCGGATGGGCATACCTGGGCATACCTGCAATCTTGCCGTACCTGCGTGTGTGCTCGCATAACAACACCATAGCGGATAGTTTAATTAACCGCTATGCTCAAGGTAGAAGTCAGTGCCATCAGGTGAAGGCAGGTTCAAATTGGGGGGAAGCAGGATGACGACGCTGTTCGATGCCAACAGGCCCGTCCGCCTCCGCAGCAAGGGTCCGTCGTGATGCAGCGGAAGTCGCTTGGCCTCGTGGCCATGATCGTGCCCCCCGGCATCTTGGTCGGATTGGTCTTTTCCATCCTCTTGCTCCTTGCCCCGGCGAAGCCGGCCGCTGCCGACTGCGGCCCGACCGTCTCAGTCACCATCAACGACGATACAAAGGTCGAGGGGTACTCCCAGGAGCAGTTGAAGAACGCCGCGGCGATTATGGGTGCCGGTAACGCGCTCGACCTTCCCGTGAAGGGCCAGATGATCAGCGTCATGGTCGCCCTGGGGGAGTCAGGACTCCGTGTCGTGGACCGCGGAGACACCGCGGGGCCGGATTCCCGTGGGTTGTTCCAACAGCGTGGGAACGGCGCCTGGGGCTCGTACTCAGACCGTATGGACCCCACGATCAGCGCCACAAACTTCATCAAGGCGCTGCAGAAGGTAGCCGGTTGGGAACTGCTGGAGCCCACTATTGCCGGCAACAAGGTCCAGCGGAACGCGGACCCCTACCACTACCAGAAGTACTGGCCCGAAGCCGTGAAACTCGTCCAGGCACTCTCGGACGGCAAATTCTCGCTGGAAGGCGGCGGCTGCGCAATTCCAGGGCAGTCGGGCGCCGGGGACGACTACCCGTGGAAGAACTCACCCACGTGGATGCAGGCCGGAGCGGGAGCAGCGGCGGCCTCGCCGCTTGGCATGTTCTATCGCGAATGCGTGGACTTTGCCCTGTGGCGGGTGAATCAGCAGATGGGATCCACCAGCGCACCGTTCAAGTTCCTCAACGGCACCTTCCGCCCGGACGGACAGGGCCTCGGTTCCGCTCTGACCTGGAAGGCCGGCTGGGACGCCAAGGGCTGGGCCACTGGCAGCACACCCAAGGTGGGCGCAGTCGTTTGGTACGCGCCCGGCGCCGGGGGAGCGGACCCGACCTATGGGCACGTCGCCGTGGTCAAGGAAGTCAAGGACAACGGGACCTACGTCGAAGAGGGCTACAACGGCAACCCGCCACCGGATGACCACAACTACTACACCCGCACCGTGAGCAACACGGTCCCGTCAGCCTTCCTGTATCTGCCCACCCAAGAGGAGAAGAAGTGAAAAAGTCACTGCCACTGACCGCGGTGGTCCTGCTGTGCACGGCCTGCGCACCGGCAGCGGACACCACACCGGTCCCGGCGATCAGCACGGCAGCCACGGCTTCTGCACCCGTCTCTCTGAGCGCGGGCAGCGGCCCGCAGGCCCCCAACGGCACCGTGCCGGCCACCACCGGCATCAGCTGGGACCAGGCTAGCAAGGACGCCGCCGTAGACACCGCCCAAAAGGCAATGACGGACTTCGCCCGCCCGAGCCCGGAGGACAAGCAGTGGGCCAACGACCTCGCCCGCTGGCTCACACCACAGGCCACCGCCGACTACTCCGCCGTGGACCCTGCCAACGTCCCCGCCACCCGGGTCACCGGCCCCGCGACCCTGACAGTTGATGACACCAACGGCTACGGCGTTCTTGCAGCCGTTCCCACCGACGCCGGGACTTACACCCTGCAGCTGCTTCGCACCGGCCCGGAGGCCGCATGGAAGGTCAACCGACTCACGCCGCCCGCCTCTTAGGCGTCCGCACTTCACCGAACCCGTCAACGTAAGGAATCAGGTTTATGAGCACCACTTCAACAGAGGTCCTGGCCTTCCCGAACATCAAGGCCATCATCAGCGACAACGGCACCGCCGAGGTCGTCGTCGCAGGAAACTCCCGCGTCGTCCCGGCAGGGGAGACCCTGCAGGACCTGCGCGACAACGCACTGGCCCTCGTCGTGGCCGAAGCCACGACGCTGCAGCGCCCCGTCCGGGTCCGCATCGAAGATCCCGAAGGCCACGGCGAGCTGATCGTCCACCCGGGCGGCAACGTCGAATCCGTCTCCTACGAGCCCCGGACCGCCCGCCGCAGAACTGCCGCACCCGCCAGCATGCCCGCTGCGGCCGCCGTCGAAACCAGCGACACCACTCCAGCGGCAACGCCTGCTGTGAAGCCTGAAGCCGCCCAGTCAACCGTGGAACGTCAGCCCTGGCCGCCCCTTCCAGCCAACACGGCGTT
The DNA here is from genome assembly GCF_056279345.1 of Pseudarthrobacter sp. TE9888. Taxonomy (NCBI): domain Bacteria; kingdom Bacillati; phylum Actinomycetota; class Actinomycetes; order Micrococcales; family Micrococcaceae; genus Pseudarthrobacter; species Pseudarthrobacter sp. TE9888. The sequence goes on from NZ_JBWBRD010000003.1 coordinate 68,105, forward strand.
GGCCGAGGACGTGGCTCCGGACGACGATGAGGCACCGCAGCAGGCTGCTGCAGCCGATGCGCCGGTGACCCGACGCAGCTTGAAGGAGACCTCCTTCTTGGTCAGTGCCCCTGTGCTGGAGCCTGCCACGCAGGGCTGGCGCGGTGCGCTGACACGCCTGGGCTTCCGGATGGACCCCTCGGAGGAGGAACTGTCCGAGCGTGAAGACATCCGGACCGTCAGCCAGCACTGGCCCGGCCCACGGACCATCGCGGTGGTCAACCGCAAGGGCGGGGCCAACAAGACCCCCACCGTTGTGATGCTTTCGGCGATCCTTGCCCGCTACAGCGGCGCAGCAACGGTGGCCTGGGACAACAACGAATCCCAGGGCACCCTGGGATGGCGGACCGAGAAAGGCGCACACGACCGCAGCGTCCTGGACCTGATCGATTCCTCCACCGAGCTGCTGTCCCCGTCCACGAACGCGGCCGAGATCGCCAAGTTCGTCCACCACCAGACCGCCGACAAGTTCGACGTGCTGCGCTCGGACGAAAACGAAGAAGGCGACCACGAAGTCACCGCCGAGGAAGTGGACATCGCCCACCAGGTCCTCACCAGGTACTACCGGCTGGTCATCATGGACTCCGGCAACACCGCCCGAGCAGCGAACTGGCGGCGGATGATCGACCACACCAACCAGCTCGTCGTCCCGGTCACCGCCATCGAGGACCGCGCAGAAGCAGCACGCCTGACGCTGCAGACCCTCGAATCCCGCGGTGGCCACGACGCCCAGCTGGCGCGCAACGCCGTCGTGATCGTCTCCGAATCCACCGACGCCAAGCGCAGCATGACCGGGGACGCCCTGAAGCGTGCCAAAGCCGAAGCACAGCGGATCGCGGACGGCTTCAAGCCGTTCGTGCGCGCCGTCGTCCGCATCCCGTACGACCCCGCCCTGGTCAACGGCGCCATCCGCTACGAAGCGCTCCAGCCCGCAACCCAGCGGGCATGGCTCGCCGCGGCGGCAGCCGTCGCCAAAGGCTTCTGAGAAGGTCAGGGAACGTACGAGCTGAGAGGAGGAATCGTGCAACAGACCCTGAACCCCTGGGTTACCCGCCCCACAGCGGATGAACCGGCAGAGGAAACACTGGACGCGGCCGTTCCGCCGCCGTCGACCATCAGCGCGCCGCTGCGGGGCATGGTCGAACCAGACGCGGCAGACCGGCTCGCGTCCCGCAACATGGCCGGTACGGCCCGTCTCTGGGTTGTCGGTACCCATGGGGGAGCCGGTGAAAGCCGGATCGCTGACCTTATCGACTCTGCCCGGTCCACTGAGCATTGCTGGCCTGTTCTCCCCAGCGGCGGCCAGCCGCGGGTGCTGCTTGTCTGCCGGGCAGACCTGCGGGGCCTGACAACTGCCAGGAACGCGCTCACCCAGTGGGCGTCAGGCGCGGCCCCGCAGATCGACCTGCTTGGACTTGCCGTCCTGGCAGACGCCCCGGGAAAGACACCCAAAGCACTCCGGGACTTCGCCGTCCTCGTAGGCGGCGGGGCACCCCGGTTCTGGACTCTGCCCTGGGTGGACGTCTGGCGGCAAACCGACACCACCGAGCTGCCAGCCTCCCGCGAATACCAGCGATTCATTGCCGACGTGGCCGCCCTGGCCACGGCAACCAACCACTGAAAGGTCTCACCATGAACACGTTCACTGCACTTTCCACCAGCGTCATTCCCAACCCCACTCCGGTTGTCCCGGCGCAGGCCGGCGGTCTGCTGACCATCCTGAACTGGGCCTCCGGTATCGGCCTGGTCCTGGGCGTCCTGGGCGTCATCATCGTCGGCATCGGCATGGTTATCCAGCTCCAGCGCGGTGAAGGCGCGCAGGCGATTGGCAAGCTCGGCTGGGTGCTGATGGGCTGCATCATCATCACCGGGGCCGCGGGCATCGTCCGCGCCTTCGTCTAAGCCAGCACCATCAACGGAGGATACGAATGAGCCAGTCAACAGAGAGCACGACCGAAAGCAATCCGTTCACCAGACCCGGATTCATCATCGCGGCCGTGCTGGTGGTCGTGCTGCTGGCAGCAGGAATTCTCATCTTCCTGCTCCCTAAAAAACAGAGCGACGCCCAACCCGCGCCATCTGCTCTAGGGACCACCAGCACGACTGCTGCCCCCAGTTCCAACGCCGCTGCCGCTGACAGCAGCGTTTGCGGTCTGCCAGCATCGGCGGAAACGTCACTGGGAGCAGCACCGGAAACTAAATGGGAACTGGTTGGAACGATGGCTGCACCCACCGACCCAAAAATTGGTCCGGGGAAAACAGATGACCAGGGGATCAGGTCCTGCTTCGCGCACACCCCAAAAGGTGCGCTCTATGCAGCTGTGAATCTTTGGGCACTGGGCAGCGATCCATCCAAGGAACGTGCCATCGCCGAACAGCTTGCTGTAAAGGGGCCTGGCCGTGAGGCAGGTATGAAAGCTCCGCAAACTCAGGCTCCTTCTTCCTCAGTGAAGATCCAGATTGCCGGGTTCAACGTCTCCTATACGGCAAACCAAGCCATCGTCGATTTGGCCTTCAAGGCAGACAACGGTGCGCTTGCCTCCGTTCGCACGACGTTACTGTGGCAGGACGGCGACTGGAAGGGCGTCGTCGCCGATAATGGGGCGCCCCTGGAAGAACCGCGGCAGGTACGAGACCTGTCCGGCCTTATCCCGTGGAGTGGGGCATGAAACCCGCATGGAACCCTGTTGGGGACTGGGTTCAGGGTCTGGCCGATGACGCAGTCAGCAATTTGGCGAAGTCCATCATGGAAGGAATGAGCCAGATGGTGACCACGCTGTCGACTTTCTGGGTCTCCATGCCGACCGTGAACCTGATCAGCGAGGACCGGACCGGGGCAAGCCCTGTCGTCTCAACTGTGAACAGTCAGCTGTGGCCATGGACGCTGACGTTGGCGGTCCTGGCAGTGATCATCGGCGGCATCCGTATGATTTGGGAGCAGCGCGGCGCACCATTGAAGGATCTACTGCGCTCCCTCATCACCCTCACTGTGGTCTCCAGTCTTGGGGTGGGCGTCATCTCAATCCTGATCATTGCCGCAGACACATTTGCCTCGGCCATCATTGAACGCTCCACCGACGGCAAGGGCTTCGCCGAGTCCATGCAGGTTTTAGTCGTGACTGGTCAGAGCGGCGTAGGTGCCTTCATTTTGATCGTTTTGGGTCTCATCGGCTTGATCGCATCACTGGTGCAAATCGTGCTGATGGTAGTTCGGAGCGGCATGTTGGTCATCCTGGCGGGCATCCTGCCCACCACGGCAGCGTTCACGAACACAGAGATGGGCAGGCAGTGGTTTCAGAAGGCAATTGGTTGGACGATCGCCTTCATCCTTTACAAGCCGGCGGCAGCCATCGTGTACTCGGTCGCGTTCCTGCTGATGGGCAATACCAGCGGGCGTGATGCCCTGGTGGGTTCCATCAGCGGGTTCACTCTGATGATCGTGGCATTGTTCGCGCTCCCGGCTTTGATGCGGTTCGTCACGCCCATGGTTGGTGCGGTGGCCGCCGGCAGCGGGGCAGCGGCTGGGGCTGCCGTGGGTGCGCTTGCTACAGGAGCTGTCTCCATGGGCCGCGCAGGCAGCGGTCGCGGTAACGCGGCGCCCACGCCTGCAAGCACTAGCAGCACGACCAATACGAACTCGGGTATTTTTCCCAAGGGCAGCTCCGGCTCTTCGGGTCCCCGGGGTGGCGGAGGGCAGCCAACGCCTGGCTCTACCGGTCCGGGCGGCGCCGCCGGCACTGCAGGCACGGCGGGAGCGACCGCACCGGCCGGAGGTGTTGGGACTGCGACGGGAGTCGCGGCCGCCGGTCCGGCTGGCATGGCCGTAGCCGCAGGCGTACAGGTGGCGTCCAAGACATCAGAGGCAATCCAGACGACCGCGCAGGATTCAACGGGGGAGGGCCCCAGTGGCAGCAATTAACACCGAATACAAGGAACCGTCCTACGGGAACTGGCGCGTTCCACGCTCAGCCGGGCTGGGCAACCTCGGCGCTATCGGCACCGGTATCGTCATGGTCGGCCTCCTGCTGGGCATCGTCAGCTTCGCGATCTGGGGCCTGTTCGTCGGCCTTGGCGTCCTTGCCGTCGCCGGCGCCTGCGCGCTGTTGCTGACAGTGAAGGACAAGCATGGCCAGTCCGTAGTAGACCGTTTCGGTACCCGTATGGCTTTCAAGGTTTCCAAGTCCTCCGGCACGAACCTTTACCGTTCCGGCCCCCTTGGTGTGACCGAGTGGGGCATGTACCAGCTTCCCGGTCTGGCAGCGAAGTCAACCCTGTACGAGTTCACCGACTCCTACAAGCGCCCCTTCGCCATGCTCCACGTCCCGGCCACCAGCCACTTCACCGTGGTCTTCTCCACCGAACCTGACGGCGCCTCCCTCGTTGACCCCGAGCAGGTCGATGCCTGGGTAGCGAACTGGGGCGGCTGGCTCGCCGGGCTCGCCGACGAGGCAGGCCTGGACGCCGCGGCCGTCACCGTCGAGACCGCCCCGGACTCCGGGTACCGGCTGCGGAATGAGGTCTTGATGAACATCGACCCGAACGCTCCGCAGTTCGCCAGGGACATGCTCCACGAGGTCGTCGACACCTACCCGGAAGGATCGGCCACGGTCCGCGCCTGGGTATCCCTGACCTTCAATGCCTCCCTGCGCGCAGGCTCGAAAAAGCGCACCCCCGAAGACGTCGCCCGCGACCTGGCCTCCCGGATCCCCGGGCTGTCGGCACGGCTGCAATCCACCGGGGCCGGGATCGCCCGGCCCATGTCCGCACAGGAACTCTGCGAGGTTGTCCGGATCGCCTACGACCCGCCCGCCGCGCTCATCATCGACGAAGCCCACGCCGCCGGCACCCCCGTATCCCTGAGCTGGGGCGAAGTCGGCCCGACCGCGACTCAAGCAAGCTGGGACGACTACCGCCACGACTCCGCCTTCTCGGCCTCCTGGACCATGACCGGTGCTCCCCGCGGATCCGTAAACTCCTCCGTCCTGTCACGGTTGCTCGCCCCGCACGGGGACATAGACCGCAAGCGCGTCTCCCTGCTCTACCGCCCGATGGACTCGGCCCGCGCCGCAACGGTCGTTGAGCGGGACCAGAACAACGCCAACGTCCGCATCACCTCCGGCACCCGCCCAACAGCACGGGCACTGATCGATGCCCGCTCTGCTGCGCAGACCGCCCAGGAAGAAGCCCAGGGCGCCGGTCTGGTGAACTTCGGCATGGTCGTCACCGCCACGGTGACCGACAAGGAACGCCTGCCCGACGCCGTTGCCGCCATCGAGCAGACCTCCGGCACTGCCCGGGTGCTGTTGCGCCGCGCCTACGGCTCCCAGGACACCGCCTTCGCAGCCTCCCTGCCCCTCGGTCTGGTCCTGCCCAAACACAGCATGGTGCCCACCGAGATTAAGGACGCCCTCTAATGGCCCGTATGACGCTCTTGACAGCAAAGAAGGCAAAGACAGTAAAGACAGCAAAAGTTCCGGCAAAGGAAGCAGGGCCTGGCTCGCGGGGCTGGACCGGACGGGGCGGCGGCATGGCCCAGCTGCTCCCGTCCGTCCGAGAGTATCGGGGAACGACCGTCCAGGTCTGCGGGCTGTGGCCGTTCTCTTCGGGTGCGTCATCGCCCATGATTGGCGTCCCGCTGGGCCGGCATGAGGAAACCCAGGCAACGGTGTGCTGTGACCCGATCAGCTGGTTCCAGCGCGCACGGCTGATTTCCAACCCGTCCGCGTTCATCCTCGGAAAACCCGGCCTCGGAAAGTCCACGGTCGTGCGCCGGATGTTCATCGGCCTCTCCGCGCAGGGCGTCCACCCGCTGATCCTGGGCGACCTCAAAGGCGAGCACGTCAAAGCCGTCAAAGCCCTCGGCGGGCAGGTCATCAAGCTCGGCCGCGGCGTCGGCTACATGAACATCCTCGATCCAGGGCAGGCCGTCGAAGCAGCCCAGCTGCTCGAAGACAGCGGGCATCACGAAGACGCAGCGCGTGTCCGCGCCGACGCCCACGGCCGGCGCCTGACCATGGTCGTCTCCCTCATCACCATCAGCCGGAACAACCCGCCCACGGACCAGGAACAAACCATCGTGGACCGTGCCCTGCGGGTCCTCGATGAACGCTTCGACGGCGTCCCGGTCCTCAAAGACCTGCTGGACGTGATCGTTTCCGCGCCGGACGAGCTGCGCCAGGTCGCGCTGGACCGCGGCGACACGAGCATCTACCTGCAGGAAACCCGGGCGCTCGAAGCAACCCTACTGGGCCTGACCGGGGGCGGAAAGCTGGGCGAAATCTTCTCCCGGCAAACCACGAACCCGATGAAGCGGGACCGCGCCGTCGTCTTCGATGTCTCCAGCATCGACGAGACCGAAACCGATCTACAGGCAGCCGTGCTGCTGGCCTGCTGGTCCTACGGTTTCGGCACCGTGAACGTCGCCAACGCCCTCGCCGACGCAGGCCTGGAGCCGCGCAGGAACTACTTCGTTGTATTGGATGAGCTGTGGCGGGCCCTGCGCGCCGGCAAAGGCATGGTCGACCGGGTAGACGCGCTCACAAGGCTCAACCGGTCCGTCGGCGTCGGGCAAATCATGATCTCCCACACCATGTCCGACCTGCTGGCACTGCCCGCAGAAGAGGACCGGATGAAAGCCCGGGGCTTCGTCGAACGCTCCGGCATGGTCATCTGCGGCGGCCTCCCCGCATCCGAAATGCCGCTGCTGACCTCCGCAATCCCGCTGTCCCGCCAGGAACAGCAAAAGCTCATCTCCTGGCAGGACCCGCCCGCGTGGGACTCCCGCGGTGTCGACGTCGAACCGCCAGGACGTGGAAAGTTCCTCATCAAGGTCGGCGGCCGCCCCGGAATCCCCGTCCAGGTCGGACTGACCTCCGTGGAGCACGGCCCGGACGGCGTCAACGACACCGACGGGAAATGGCACGGAGCGCCGGAACCCATCCTTGACCCCGCCGCACCCGTCATGCCCACTGAAGGAGGCTCGCTGTGAGCGCACCGAACCGCAAAGGCATGGGCCTCGGGGAGGCCATCCTCGTATGGCTGGCCATCGGATTCATCGTCGTCTTCGGCGGTGGCACGTACGCCGCCGCACACATCGGCTCATGGATGGCCGGCATCGACGCACCTCCGGCCCACCCCGTTGACCTGATCGCCGGGCTCATCAAGGGCAAGGTGCTCTGGCCCGTCCAGTCCACAGTCGTCGTCTGCGTGCTGGTCGGCCTGGTGCTGGCCCTGGCCGTCGTCGTCCTGGTGGCGTGGCGGCAAGGTGCGTCCAAGCGCGCCCGAGTGGACAAGGCCGCCCGCTACCTCGGCCGCGGCAAATCCCTCGCTGCCTTCTCCCACAAAGGAGCCCAAGCCAAGGCCGAACGACTGGGCATCAAGGACAACCCCGGCATCGTCGTCGGCAAAGTTGTCTCCACCGGCCAGAAATTCGTCCAGTCCTGGGAAGACCTCAGCCTCGACATCTGGGGACCCCGGACAGGTAAATCGACCTCCCGTGTGATGCCCGCGATCCTGGACGCTCCCGGCGCCGTCGTCTCCACGTCCAATAAGCGTGACGTCGTTGACGGCACCCGTGGCGTCCGCGAGACCACGGCCCCGGTCTGGGTGTTCGACCCGCAGAAGATCGCCCAGGAAGAACCAGACTGGTGGTGGAACCCCCTGTCCTACGTCACGGACGAAGAGAAGGCGTACAAGCTCACCCAGCACTTCTCCGTCGGGTCGCGGGTGCCGGGCTCCAAGCCCGACGCTTACTTCGACCCCAAAGCAGAAGACATCCTGTCCTCGTACTTCCTCGCGGCCGCGCTCGGGGAACTGCCGATCACGCAGGTCTACCTGTGGGTGACGGAGCAGGTGAACCGCGAACCGATCAACATCCTCAAAGCCCACGACTATGAGCTGCAGTACAAGGGCCTGGAGTCCACGCTGGAGCTGGCCGACAAGCAGCGCGACGGTATCTTCGGCACTGCCGAGAAGATGATCCAGTGCCTCAAGAGCCGCAACACCCTCCGCTGGGTCGCCCCGACCGGAGGGGCAAGCGTCGCCAGTGATCTGCGTCGGCAATTCAACCCGCACGCCTTCGCCGCATCCCAGGAGACGATCTACATCCTCTCCAAGGAAGGGGCAGGCTCAGCAGCCCCACTCACCACGGCACTGACCGTGGCGATCGCTGAAGCCATGGAGGAACGGGCCGAGCGCAACGGCGGCCGCCTGACCAAACCTGCGCTCTTCGCCCTCGACGAGCTGGCCAACGTCGTCCGATGGGCCGGCCTGCCGGACCAGTTCAGCCACTACGGCTCCAAGGGCCTAATCGTTATGGGCATCCTGCAGTCCTGGTCCCAGGGCGTCGAACTCTGGGGCGAGGCCAACATGCGGAAAATCTGGTCCGCTGCCAACGTCAAGGTCTACGGCGGCGGTGTCGCAGAAGAAGGCTTCCTCCGCGCCCTTTCTGACCTGATCGGGGACTACAGCTACATCAACGTCTCCGTCTCATCCGGGAAGTCCGGATCCAGCCGCTCCCGACAGGAGTCGAAGGAGCGCATCTTGGATGTCTCCAACCTCGCTGAGCTGGACCGCGGCCGCGCCGTCGTCCTGGCCTCTGGGGCGCCGGCCACCCTTGTCCGGACGATGCCCTGGTACACCGGCCCCCACAAGGACGCGGTGGAGTCTTCAATCAAAAAGTACAGCCCCCAGCCCGAGGAAGAGGAGGTGCCGGTGGTGGCAGCTGCGCCGGCATCAAATCCATGGGTAAAGAGCTAAAAGGGGAGTATTTGCCATGACAGACGATTTTGGACTGTTTGATACGGACACTCCTGCCCCCGGGCCAAGCGGCAACGACAACAAGACGGAGAAGGCCCCCGAGCTGGTCTATGGCTCGGCCGAAGAGTTCCTACACGAGCAACTGCTGCCCACCTATGTCCGCAGCGTCACCGGAAAATCCGCGAAGTGGTGCATCGAGTGGTACTTCCACCCCGAGGCCGTCTCGCGAGTAGCGGCAATGTGGCGGGCCTGGGAGCACCTCCGCCTCGACCCCGCCACCGGCATGAGCGTCTGGTGGCGAGACCACGCAGACCACCACATGCGAGTCCTCCTGGACCCGCAAGGCCCGTTCTACAACTGCGACATGAAGGAACACCGCGACCCCGAACATCTCGAACCAAAGAAGGCCCCCGCCGGCTGGTTTCCGGACGTGCGGGCTATCCCCACCTAAAAGCATCGGTTCAATAAATAAGTCGGGGCTGGAATCCGTTAGAGATCCCAGCCCCGACTTTCTTTTGTTTCGTATCCTAGTGAGCGGCTTCGTACTTCTCTACGACTTCCGCTTGAATACGACCACGAGTATTTACCTGGATGCCGTTCTCAACTGCCCACATCCGTACCGCTTTAGCGTCCGGCCCACCCTGGGAGGACTTGGTACGGGCCGCCTGACGACCACGTCCGCCAGATACCCGGCGTCCAGCGCCGGTAAAACGACTCAGGACTCCACGCAGTTCGCTCGCGTGCCCCTCATTCAGATCAATCACGTATTCACTGCCGTCGAGGGCGAAAGATACCGTTTCGCTAGCTTCCGAGCCATCAATGTCATCTTCCAGAACCACGACCGTCTTTTTTGCCATAAAACGATTTTAACAGCCTGTTGAACGAACGGATGCGCCACTCAACCGGTGATTAATAACCAAGTAGCGGTGGATAACCCAAAAGGATAGTCCCCGGATGGGGGGCAGATGGACATCAACGGTTGTGCCTTTGCGGCGGTGCTGCCTTCTCGACATGGAGGGCAGCAAAGGCTATTGGCAAGCCTTGGGATCCTCGTTCTGGCGCGCCTACTGCTCGGGCCGTCCACGAGTTAGCTGCTGCCCAACCGGGGTTGGACTACAAAGGTGCGAACGGAGTTGGCTCCGAGGCTCTAGGTCCGAGGAAAGCAGTCATTGTCCTTGATCCCTCAACTGCCCGTAGAGGGTCTGTATATTGTGTTCCGCACCCACAGGCAAAACAACTTCACCGTCAAAAGCTTGATGGTGGCCGCGAACGGTGGCACGCCAGGTACCCGACAGCGTGGTGTCATCGTGCCAGGAGATTACAACGAAATCGTCGCCGTCACTGACCCATGGCGTTCCAGGCCGAAGCTGATCCAATTCGACGGTTATGTGCAGATTTTCACCGACGTTCTTCCACTTCAGTGGGTAGTGGGAGATTGTGGGCCTGATGCTGTTGAAATTGGGCCCGAAAAGTCCCAAATCGGGCCCAAAGGGGCTTCGTTTCTCTATCACGGGGGGAAAGAGCTTCCTAGGGGTAACATCGTCGGGGTCTTCGACGTCCACCCCGTAAGCGCCTTCGAGCACGAGGTCGAAGCGGACCGCTTCCAAGAAGGTGGACTGGCGATTTCCTAACTCGATCACAAGCCCCGGCAGTGCCGCCCCGGCGATTCTTCCGAGGTTCTCCTGCCATTCGGAGCGGATCTGCTGTTCCCATGCGAGGGCTTGCCGTCCGAATGCCTCCGGCGACAGCCTGGATGGGTCAAGCCCCTGCAGGGCATGGGAGTTCAGAGCTGCGAAAAGCGGGCTTCCGGGAGCGGCCCCTGAAGGAGGAGGTGATAGGTGTTTAGCTCTGGCTTTTTCAACCTCGCTGTCGATGAAGTGATTCAGCCGTTCTGGCGTCAGGTCCAAGCTGTGGGCTTCTCCCACCAGGGATACGGTGAGTTCCGGCGCGGGCAGGGCTTTTTTCCCTGCACGGGTCATGAGGTCGTCAATTTCAGGAGCTGTGGCTTTCCTTGTCTGCCCCTGCGCGCGGACGTAAATGTCTCCGCTTCCGAGGTTGACCTTGCTGCCCTGGAAGTCAGCGCGGCAAAGAAAGATAGGGTCACCGTCCTGGGGAGGGTCCACAAGGATGAAAAGAACCTCCTGACCAACGGAATCAGCTGGCGCCCGTTCGAGCTCCCATTGCGGGCCGCCCGGAAGCAGAAACTTGTTGATTTTCTGTTCTATATCGAGGATTTCAGTCCCTGCTGGGACGCCGGGCATACCGCCCTTCTCTGCCCCAATGACCATGACCGCATATCCGCCAAAGTGTCGTTCGGCGGTCGCTGGTAGTCGGTTAGCAGCGCCGAGTATGAACTTGGCTATCTTTGTGGTTTCTTCCTTTGATGAGAAATCCAGCTGCCGTTTGATCTCTAGGTAATGCTTCTCGGCAGTGTCGCCTCCCGCCACGATCTCCGCCAATAAAGCCTTGCGCTGGCGTTCTCCGTGTGGCGGCCTGCTGGTATCCAAGAGGCAATTCCTTTCCCGAGGCTGCGGTTGGGCCCGAAAGGTCTACAGCGGGCAATTCGATTCTCGCTCACGGAGGGATTCACGCCGCGCTTCGACAGGCACATCCTGCACCCAGCCCGCTCGTAAGGTCAGGGCCATTGTTCCGTCCGGGCTGTTCGCCCGCGTGCCACGCGACCGCTCTAAAGCCAACGGGGAGCTGATCTCTTGGCCGGAAGCCATGGAGATGTCATCCCTATGCTGGTCGGCCGAGCTGGTGACCAATGGTATGGCCGTTGGGAGGCGTTTGCCACCGGTGTCAGGTTGGGATTTAGGAGTTTCTCAAGCCATTGTCAGTTAATGAAGATCGGGTCCTGTTCTGACGGTCTTTTGGTTAGTACGTGACGTCAGGTTTGGGTGTAGGTATCGGTACATGTTTCGGTTGGTCTCCCTGAAGCCGTGTGCTTCCGCACCCGCCTTATTCGCCCCCTGCCATTTCTTGGAGGAGCGATGAAATTCGGTATGGGATGACTTCGGTTGTCGCTATCGAGGTGTTGCTACGTTGCACGCCTGGCGCTAACTGGATGCTCTGGGTGATCCTGTGCAAATCCACGGTATCGCGTGCAACTACTCTGAGCATAAGGTCGGCTTCCCCGGTCGTTGTGTGGGCTTCAACGACTTCTGGTATCGCAGTGATCTTGGCATAGACAGAGTCGATCGATTGCTGGGAAACCGATAGCGTGACGAAGGCGGTTAGCGGTCTTCCGAGGCTTGAGGGTGCGAGAGCAGCGCTGGCGGATCCGAGAGCTTCCTGTTGGAGCCGCTTAAGTCGAGCGTGAATCGTATTCCGTGAGAGTCCTAGCCGGTTACCGAGCTCGATGTACGAGGCGTCGGGAAAGCTATCTCGTGCCAGGAGTATGCGGGCGTCAATGGCATCAAGGCTATACATATGACAGACGATACATCGCCCCGGAGCATCTACGGCGTGCAAATGCATACCTGGAAATTTTTCGGTTGTGCATATGCTGGCGATTCTCTAAGTTTTCGCGGTATGAATACATCACAGATTGTTGACTTGCCACGCATCGATCTCCGAGGATTCACCTCTCCTGTGCAGTTCCTGCCTCGCCTGAGTGAGAAACTGGGAGTCGAAGTGTGGGCCAAGCGTGACGACTTGGGTTCAGTCGGCCTCGCAGGAAACAAGGTACGTAAGCTCGAGATGGAACTTGCGCATGCGAAAGCACTGGGCGCAACCCACATCGTTACCGAAGGATCCCGCCATTCCAATGCGACGCGAGCGGCGGCGGCGGCAGCAGCAGCGATTGGAATGACGTGCACGCTCGTGCTTTGCCACGATGAGCCGAAGGAGCCCGTGGGAAACATCCTCCTCGATGCACTGTTCGGAGCCAATCTTCGTCTGGTCGGTGACGTGTCCTGGGTCGAGCTTGCTCGAATGACTGAAGACGTCATCCGTGAACTGGAAGCAGCGGGTGAGCGGGTATACCGGCTTCCCATCGGTTCAGCTACCGGTCGGGGCGCCACAAGTTTCGCCCGGGCGTACATCGAGGCAGACCAACAAATGCAGGCGCAGGGTGCACGGTTCAACACCATCGTGCATGCCAGCTCCGCAGGGAGCACCCATGCCGGCCTCACTCTGGGGCGTGCGATCAGCCAGGCGACTACCCGCATCATTGGCGTGGTTGTTGCAGGCGAAGTGTATGACGATGTGCCGGCGAACTATCTCCGTCTCGCAAACGAAGCTGCAGCCCTCATCGCTCCCACCATCAGCATCAAGCCATCCGACCTGGAGCTGACCGAGGCCTATTTGGGAGAGGGTTACGGAAAGCCAGCTCCTGGCGTTACCGAAGCCATCGATCTCATGGCGCGACTCGAAGGAATCATTGTCGATCCCGTTTATACCGCAAAAGCGGTGGCAGCGATCATCGACATGGCCCGAAAAGCAACTATCGAAGGTCCGGTCCTCTTCTGGCACACCGGGGGTTACCACGCAATCTTCGACCCGAGCTACACCAAGAGCATCTGGTCAAGCCTTCCCCGTCTCAGAGAAATTCAACTCTGATCCCAAGTAGCCCGGGGTTACATCCCGGCGGCTGGCGTCTTTTAGAGTGCCGGTTCCTGTGGCAGCAAATTTTGATGACATAGGACCGCGCTTCCACCACCCCTTACTCGACCCTGGCCACCCGTGTCGCGAACGACCGCCATCTGATCACTTATCACCATCATTCAAAGGAGAATGGCAGCAAAATGAAAGACCAAGCGTCGAGCCTCCGCAGAGGTCTCACCGCCCGGCATATCCGGATGATCGCACTCGGTTCAGCTATCGGCACGGGACTGTTTTACGGTTCTGCGGGAGCGATCCAAGCCGCAGGCCCAGCTGTTCTGCTGGCGTATATGCTCGGCGGCGCCGTCGTGTTTATTGTCATGCGTGCCCTAGGGGAGATGGCCGTCCGTCATCCTGTTGCGGGATCGTTTGGGCAGTATGCATCGCGATACATGGGTCCTTTTGCCGGGTTCCTCACAGGCTGGACCTTCACGTTCGAAATGTTCGTTGTTGCCCTCGCCGACGTCACAGCGTTCGGCGTGTATATGGGATTCTGGTTCCCCGATGTCGAACGCTGGGTGTGGATTCTGGCAGTAATCCTCTTCATCACTGCCGCCAACCTCGTGAGCGTCAAAGTGTTCGGTGAGTTGGAGTTCTGGTTTGCGCTCATCAAAATCGTTGCCATTGTTGCGATGATCGTCGGAGGTATCGCGATTATCATCTTTGGTCTCGGCAATCAGTCCGGGAATGCAGCCGGCGTGCAAAACCTGGTCGACCACGGCGGATTCATGCCGAATGGGGTCTGGGGCATCCTGCTCTCCCTCACCATCGTCATATTCGCTTTCGGCGGCACGGAGGTTATTGGTATCACCGCTGGCGAGGCGCAGGACCCGAAGAAGGTGTTGCCCCGGGCGGTCAACTCCGTCCCCGTCCGAATCCTGCTCTTCTACGTGTTGGCCCTGGCCGTCATTATGTCGATCCAGCAGTGGAACACCATCGACGGCAAAACAAGCCCCTTCGTGTCCATCTTCCAGAACCTCGGTTTCGAGGGCGCCGCCCATGTCCTCAACGTCGTCGTCATTACGGCGGCGCTGTCGGCCATCAACGCAGACTTTTTCGCCGCAGGCCGAATGCTTCATGGTTTGGCCGAACAGGGACAGGCGCCCCGCACCTTCCTAAGAGCCACCAAGACGGGCGTTCCCTTCATGACAGTGCTCGCCATGACGGGTTCACTCTTTGTCGGTTTGCTCCTGAACATCTGGTTCCATGATCAGGTCTTCTTCCTCATCGCCGCCTTAGCAACTTTCGCCGTCGTTGTCGTGTGGCTCATGACCCTGATTTCTCACGCTCGGATGAAAAGAGAAATTAAGAACGACGGCTTGCTGCCCAGCGAATTCCCTGCGCCGTTGTGGCCGGTGGCCAACTACTTCGCAATGGGGATGATCGGTTTGGTCATCGTCCTCATTGGGATCGTCCCTGCTACCCGCCCGGCACTGATTGTTGGTGCGATCTGGGTCGTTATCCTCGTCCTGTGCTACGTCCTATTCGTGCGGGGCCAAGGGCGCGTCCGGATGGAGCTTGTCGATGAGACTTCACCGACTGCCGTTGTTTCGGATGGAGTGTTACTGAAGGGGCCCCATGGCGAGTCTTCCCTCAAGGCCTCCCGCTAGCGAGTTGGCTGGTAGCTCACTTTGCCAGCGGGAGGTTGCGTTTAGGCGGGATGGTCGTAGGCGCCAGTTCATCTTCGATCATGCGGGGGCGTGTGGAGATGACCGCCATGACCGTCATGGGCGGGACCAGAAGGGCAAGGAATAGCAGCGGCGGGATCCAGCTCCCTGAGATGTCGTGCAGAGCACCGACAAGGAAGGGCCCGGGTATGGCCAGGAGATACCCGGTTCCTTGGGCAAAGCCTGATAGGACCGATACCCCTGTTGCTGTCCGGCACCGGAAGGAAATGAGCGTCATGATTACTGGGAAATTCACGGTGCTAAGGGAGAGAAGTATGGCCCATGCCCAGGGAAGGGTTTCTGGGGCCAGCAATAGGCCAAGATAGCCGGCGAGCATGCCTGCGCCAGTGACTACCATGATCCCGATGGGGCGTTGGCGGCGGGCGGCCAACGCAGGAAAAATAAATGCCAAGGGGATGCCCACAGCCGTCGTCAGGCCGAGCAACAAGCCGCTGTTAACTGCAGAGATACCTGCCGCGGTGAAAATACTGGGCAGCCAACCAAAAATTGCGTAAGCATGCAGGGACTGTAGTCCCAGGAACACCGCCATGATCCAGCCCAGGCGCGTGCGGAACACCTCCCTTACTCCGTATCCAGCCCGACTGCTGGCCAACGGAACGTAAGCCGAGCTGCCTCGGGCAGGGCGATTCGAAAGAACACGGGTGACGAATGCCCAGGGAATGATCCCCACAGCCGCGGCGACTGCCCACAGACCGAGCCCGAAACGCCACCCTTCCTCGCTGCTGAAGTGACCGGCAACCGGCGCCGTCAGCACACCGGCAGCTGCGACCCCGAGCGTGAGGGATATTCCGTAGGCGGCGTTGAGCAACCCCAGCCGATGCGGGAAGTGATGTTTCACCAGTGTAGGGAGCAAGACATTGGCCGCGGCAATGCCGCTAAGGGCTCCCGCACTCGCGGCCACGAAGACGATGCCTGAGTCGGTCAGGGCGCGTACGCCCTGACCGACTGCCATGAAGAAAAGGCTGGCAACCACGGTTTTGTGCAGCCCGAATGCTTTGGCTGCCCATGGGGAGGCCAGACCAACGAGGGCAAAGCAAAGCAAAGGCAGGGTTGTCAGGGTGCTTGCCACAACGTCCGGAAGCTGCAGTCCAGCCCTGACAGCCCCCAGTTCGGGGCCGAGGGCAACGGCGCCTGGCCTCAGGTTGAACGCAGTTCCCAAGATCGCGGCCCCGAGAATTGCTGCTCCGACCCCCACTGGGACCTGATCCTTGGCGCGGCCACGTATGCGTACTGCGCCTGGTTCCTTAACCGCGGTTGCAGACTCTCCTGACTCTGCCATCTTTAGTTGTTCGTCGGGAAGCCCAGGTTGATTCCGCCATGGGAAGGATCCAGCCACCGCTGCGTGACGGCCTTGGCGCGTGTAAAGAACCGAACGCCTTCTTCGCCGTACGCGTGGGTGTCACCAAAGAGTGACGCCTTCCACCCACCGAAGGAGTGATAAGCCACCGGCACCGGGATGGGCACATTGATACCGACCATCCCGACCTCCACCTCCTGCTGGAAGCGGCGCGCAGCTCCACCATCGTTGGTGAAGATGGCAGTCCCATTGCCGTAGGGGTTTGAATTGATCAGCTCCAGACCTTCCTCGTACGTTTCTACACGCACGATGGAAAGAATGGGGCCAAAGACCTCGTCATCATAGACGGGCATCCCGGGGCGGACGCGGTCAAAGAGGGTGGGACCGAGCCAGAAGCCGTTTTCGGTGCTTTCACCATCCGGCGTTTGCTGAGCAACCGGATGCTCACGGCCGTCCACAGCCAGGTCAGCGCCCGCTGCGACTCCGGCCGGAATGTAAGAGATGACCTTGTCCCGGTGAGCGCCAGTGACCAGGGGGCCCATATCGGAAGTCGGAGAGCTTCCCGGTCCTACGGTGATGTCAGCCATGCGCTGCTGGATTTTCTTGCTGAGTTCATCGGCGACAGGTTCCACTGCCACGAGGGCCGAGATGGCCATGCATCGCTCACCCGCCGAACCGAAGCCGGCATTGATGGCGGCATCTGCGGCCAGGTCAAGATCGGCATCCGGCAGAACGAGCATGTGGTTTTTCGCTCCACCAAGGGCCTGAACCCGCTTGCCGTGACTTGTTCCGGTCTCGTAGACGTACTGGGCAATCGGGGTGGACCCCACGAAGGACACCGACTTGATCTCGGGGTGTTCCAGAAGCCTGTCCACGGCTACCTTGTCGCCGTGGACGACGTTGAATACGCCATCGGGCAACCCTGCCTTTTTCCACAGCTCAGCCATCAAGATGGCAGCCGAGGGATCCTTTTCGCTGGGCTTGAGCACTACGGTGTTGCCGGTCGCAATCGCGATGGGGAAGAACCACAGCGGAACCATCGCGGGAAAGTTAAAGGGTGAAATGATCGCTACAGGGCCAAGGGGCTGGCGAATCGAGTACACATCAATGCCCGTGGAGACCTGGTTGCTGTAGCCGCCCTTTAGGGCCTGGGGGATACCGCAGGCATATTCGACGACTTCGATGCCTCGGGCCACCTCCCCGAGGGCGTCCGAGTGAACTTTTCCGTGCTCCGAAACGATCAGGGCGGCCAACTCATCACGATGTGCTTCGAGGAGCTCCCGGAAGGCGAAAAGTATCCTCACCCGCCGGGAGATGGAAACATTCCGCCACCCCGCGAACGCGGTCACGGCCGACTGCACGGCGAGGTCAACGTCCGCAACGGACGCGAAGTCAACCTTTCCTGAGACCTGGCCGGTAGACGGGTCAGTAATGTCCCCTTGCCGCTCAGAGGTGCCTGACCAGGGCCGTCCGCCGATCCAGTGGGTGAGGTGCTTTGCCATTTCTGCGCTTCTTTCCTTGGAATTCGGGAGTTTTTCTAGCCTCCCTCCGTTGACATTGCTGATTGACGACAATCAGCAATACGGCTAGTGTAGGCGTAGACCAGCAGAAAGGGCTACCCCCTAATGAGCAAGATGTTGATTCAGCCAGTTGCCCAGCAATCGCTGGAAGGCCAGACGCTACACACTCTTCGGGAGTACATCCTTTCGGGGGCTTTGGCCCCGGGAACCCGCCTCACGGAAGTGGCGCTGGCCGCAAGCATCGGCGTCGCCAGAGCAACGTTGCGAACGGGGCTGACGCGGCTGGCGGATGAAGGACTTGTAGTCAAGACCCCCTACAGCGGGTGGCACGTGGCGGAACTGACAGCTGACGATGTACGGGAACTCTGGACCCTCCGTGGGGGGCTCGAGAGCGTGGCAGCGCGGATTGTCGCCGAGACGAGCGACCGGGCAGCTAAACAACTCATTACCGATGCCTATGACGAGTTGGTGGCAGCGTGCGAAAGCGGGGACGTGGACCGGATGAGCGAAAGTGACTTCAAGTTTCATGTCGCCGTCATTGAGTCCACTGGTCATTCCCGGTTGAAGCGTCATTACGCTCTCGTAGCTCAACAGGTGCGGCTTTACATCCGAACCAGCAACGCCAGCGTGGCCACAGGCCCGCAGGACATCCTTGACCAGCATGCGCCTATATACGAGTCGCTGATGTCAGGTAGCCCGGCCGAAGCGGCTCATCAGGCGTGGCTGCACAACGCCAGCGAGGGTCAGCGGCTTCTGGACTGGATGGCGACTCAGCACGCAGAACCGCCGACCGACGGCAGAAAGGTACCTTAATGCACCCCGCAAACGTAACGCTGGAGCAGCTTGGGCTCAGCACGGAGTCAGGCGGCCTGGCTGCGGACTACATCAGCATGGACGAGCACGAAGCTGTGCGCCACGTCCAAAAATTCTGGGGCCTGCACACCAAGGCCCGGCGGCTGGCGACAGAAAAGGACGACACTTTCGCTCTCGAAGACGAAGCGGGCGCGAAGTTTGTCCTCAAAGTCTCGAATCCGTCTGAGGATGAAAACGAGATTGATTTCGAAGTCAGCCTTCTCCAGCACGTCGCCGCAGATGGATCGGTCCCGGTGCCGGCACTGCTGCCGTCATGGGAGGGAGAAACCCTCGTAACCTTCGTGGACGACTCCGCCCAGTTGCGCCGAGCGCGCATCATGAACCTCGCGCCCGGAATTCCACTGGACTCTACTGGCTCCAGCCCGGAAGAGCGGGAGAAGGTCGGAGAAGTCCTGGCACGCCTGCGGGCCGCAACTGCGTCCTTCAGCCACCCCGCCGAACACCGGCTCCTGGTCTGGGATGTTCGGCACCTGGGCGCACTTCACCCGCTCCTGGACGAGGTACCCACTCTGTGGCAGAGGGACGTCCTGGAGGAAGGGCTTGGCCGGTTCGAAGGGATCGCCGGGCGGTTGGCGGGTCTGCGGAGCCAGGTCCTGCACAACGACTTCAGCAAATCAAACATTTTCGTTGAGCACGGCCACCCGGACTTTGTTCGCGCCATCATCGACTTCGGTGATGCCGTGCACACGGCCATCGCGGTCGATGTCTCCACTGCCCTTCTGAACCAGCTGCCCCGATATGCCCGGGACGACGCGGGGGGTGACATCTTTAGCGCCGGCAAGGATTTGCTTCGCGGCTATCTTCGCTACGCCGACCTCAATGATGAGGAATTAAGCCTCATCCCGCACCTGGTAATGGGGCGTGTGGTTTCCAGGGCCCTGATCACGATCCATCGTGCGGCTCTTTTCCCCTCAAACTCCGGTTACATCCTCCGGAACACCGAGCAGGGTTGGAACCAGCTCAAGTGGTTCCTCCAGAGATCTCCTGAAGAGGTCTCGCAATCACTCATGGGAAACGTCTAACCGACAATCAGTAAGGACCAGCATGACAACGTCACCAACCCGGCCGCGCGGCAAGATGAACAACTCGTTCAGTCCCGAAGGCCTCATGAGTCTGCCGCAGGATTCGCGTGAACTGGTTGAGCGCCGGGAACGACTGCTCGGCCCGGCGTACCGGCTTTTCTATAACGAGCCGGTGCATTTCAGCAGGGGCAAGGGTGCGCGGCTGTGGGACGCACACGGCACCGAATACCTCGACGCCTACAACAACGTAGTCTCGGTTGGTCACGCCAACCCGCGGGTCAACGCTGCTGTAGCGGAACAAATGGAAACGCTGTGCACTCACACCCGCTATTTGTCCGAAGGAGTCCTCAACTACGCGGAAAAGCTCCTTGGAACGATGGGCGGGCGTGGGCGCCACATGATGTTCACCTGCACCGGATCCGAGGCCAATGACCTGGCTCTGCGGATCGCGCAGCACCACACGGGTAACCGTGGGATCATTGTCACTTCCGAGGCTTATCACGGAAACTCCCATTTGACTGCAGGATTTTCTCCTTCTCTGGGCGAGTATTCGCCCCTGGGTGAATGGGTCCGCACTGTACCGACGCCCGATTCATACCGCATCTCCAAAGAGGACCTGGCCGACGCATTCGTCGAACATGTCCGCGAGCAGATCAAGGATCTCCAACGGCATGGTCAGGGGTTGGCTGCTTTCGTCGTAGATTCGCTCTTCACATCAGACGGAATCTATTCGCAGCCCACCAACTTCCTGGCAAGGGTTGCCGAGGTGGTGCACGAAGCCGGAGGACTGTTCGTCGCGGACGAAGTTCAGTGCGGTTTCGGCCGGACGGGAGAGGCAATGTGGGGCTACCAGCGCCATGGCTTCGAGCCGGACATCATCACCTTGGGCAAGCCCATGGGAAACGGCTACCCGGTGGCCGGCATCGCGGTGGACCACAACGTTGTCAGCACGTTCGGCTATGACATGCGCTATTTCAATACCTTCGGGGGCAACAACGTTGCGATGGCTGCTGCACAAGCGACCCTGGACGTTATCCAGGACGAAGGCCTCGTCGACAACAGCCTGCGTGTAGGCGAGATCATTCGGCAGGGCCTGGCAGATCTGCAGGAACGCTACGAGTGCATCGGTGATGTGCGCGGGTCCGGCCTGTATCTGGGAGCAGAAATTGTCAGCAATCGCGACACCAAGAACCCGGACGGGCCCACGGCCACCGCGATCGTTAATGGTCTGAGGGAGCGCAAGGTCCTGATTTCAGCAACGGGCGTGAACGCTAATGTGCTTAAAATCCGTCCCCCGCTGGTCTTTTCCAGTGACGATGCGGCCCGGCTGCTGTCGACGCTGGATGATGTGCTGGCCGATAGTTCCTCCGGACGCAGTACAAGGTGAGTTCGTCCGTCCTTTTCCTCAGGGATTCACCTTGGGGGACACGTGGCTCGGCGTTGCAGGGGACCCTGTGCTGGCCGTAGCCGATATAGCTGACCCGCTGGGTTATCAACCCATGGTTTGAGGGCTTCTCCGCCTGGAACGACCTTCCTAGGCGGAGAAGCCCTTTTGCTTGGGTCGGCGGATGCCCGCCGGGGTGGTATCTAGGAACGTCTGCAGCCGGGCGCCCTAGTCGCCTGGCTACCTGCGTAGTACTTCACCGATTCTGCGCCATCTGCCGGACGGAGAGGGTGGTGCTGACGAAAAAAGTCAGCACCGAGGCGAGGATGACCAGCAGGGCTGGTGTCCACGAGCCCGAGGCGTCGTGGACGAAGCCAACCAGCGGCGGGGCAACAGCGGCGAGGCAGTAGCCCAGGCCCTGAACGGTGGCGGACATCCGTCCCGCGGCGGCCTGGTTCCGGGCGAGCTTGATGACGGCGATGAAGATGAGGGTGATGCCGCCTCCCTGTGCGATCCCGCCGCATATGGACCACAGCCACCACAGCTGCGGCACCAGCAGCAGCCCGGCCGGAACGGCCATCCACAGAAGGCCCAGGGTGACTGCGACCGCCGTCGTGCTTTTGTATTTGGCGGCGAACGGCACGCCGAGCCCGCCGACGATGGCCAGGATCTGGAAGATCGATGACGCGGCTCCCGCCTCGGCGGCGGACATCGCCAGTTCGTCGTGCAGGTAGGTGGGAAGCCAGGCGGTGACGCCGTAGTAGGAGAAGGCCTGGCCGCCGAATCCCGCCGTCAGCCCGACGGTGGTCCAGCCGGAACCCGCCACCGGGGTCAGCTTGACCCCGGCGGCCTCCGCAGGACATGCGAGAAACGCGCTGCGCGGACCCACTGCCAGGGTCCAGGCCACGATGGCGGCAACGGCCAGGATGGCCACCGAAGCCAGGGCCGCCCGCCACCCTGCCCAGCCGGCCAGCGGCGCCATGGTGACCGAGGTCAGGAACGAGCCGATGTTCAGCGCGGCGGTGTAGATCCCCATGGCCGTGCCCTGCCGCCGCGGGGAGAAGTCGCGGCGGATGATCAGGGGCACCGCGATGTTTCCCACTGTGATGGCCGCGCCGATGAGCACCGTCCCGACGACTACCAGGGCAGGGCCACCGGCGGAGCGCACCAGGACCCCGGCAAGCACGCCGAGGATGGTGAGGGTCACCGCGAACTCCGCGCCGAATTTCCGGGCGGCCAGGGACGCCAGTGGTGAAGCCAGTGAGAAGCACAGCACGGGAATGCTGGTCAGCAGGCCAAGGAGCGCCGGGGAAAGAGACAGCTCGGCCTGCATGGGGCCCACCACGGGTGCCACGGCCACGAACGGGCCGCGCAGGTTCAGCGCCAGCAGGCCGATGCAGGCGAGCAGGATCCAGCTGCCGGGAATTCGGGAAAGTATCCGCCCACTCACGGGGCAACAGACAGGAACTGGAAAGGCTTCATCATTTCACTGCTTTCACGGGCCCTGCCAAAGGGCTCCCTGGCTGCTGGCGGCAGGCGCCCTCGTTCACCGGCGACCTGACAGCGGCCAGCGGACACTACGAAGGACCGAAGCTATTAGGACTGAACGGAGGCTTCTAAGCTCCGTCAAAAAGCCGATAAATCATGCCCGTCTCGGCGCCTTCAATCGATCTGACGTAAGCATTGGCTACCTGCTTAGCAGTTACGGGCTCGACTCCCGGAAACATGTGGCCGGCCTTGCCGGCAGATTCCGCAAGCAGCGTGGGACTCACGGCATTTATCCGCAGTGGAGGCAGCTCCAGAGCTGCGGCGCGCACGAATGCCTCCACCGCTCCGTTTGCCGCTGCAGCCGCAGAGGCAGTGACCACCGGGTATGTAGCAAGGACGCCTGTGATGAGCGTGAAAGAGCCTCTGCCATTTACGTACGACAGCCCCCTCCTGACCAGCTCAATCTGTCCCAAGGCCTTGTCGCCGAGGCTGGAGCGGTAGTCGCTGTAGGAAAGGGAACTGATGGTTCCGTACTTAACGTGTCCTCCCGCGCAGGCAACCGCATCCACGGGGCCGACGCCGTCGAACAGCCGCTCTATGGATTCTGCATCGGTAATGTCCACGGGGTGGCCGTGATCCTTTCGGCTTGCGCCCACCACCTCATGGCCGCGCCCCTCCAGCGTCGCCTTAACGGTGGACCCGATTGTTCCCTTGTCCCCAATGAGAAGAACCTTCATCGGACCCCACCCTCCGGCAGAACTGACGGCTGCAGTGAGCCGCTGCCTCCACGGGGCAGGCTCCGCGATCGCATGTCGGTGGTGACAAACGCCTTCGCGGAAGTTCCGCTCTGAGAACGAACGGTTGCCAGCTGCTGGCCGACATTACCGATTTGGGACATGCCCAGGCTCCTTTCTTCGGCGCTGCGGACGAGTTACAGCGCGTAGGGGACGGACTTTCTAACCCACGATAGAGGCGAAATCAAACCAGCAAATATTTTTAGGTGTGACCCTTGACATACCGTCGGCTTCAGTCCTAACTTAGATCCACAGACGCTTTTTGTCAAACAATCGACAATCAGCAATCAGGGATTCAACGGCTCATGGCTCTCATGCAGCGACCTGATTTTGGAGGAAGAATGGCAATGACCAAACCGACCAAATATTCCCTAGCTGCCATTGCTGTGGTAGTTATCGCACTGCTCGGCGGCTATTTCGGCGCCGGACTTCGAGGCCAGCAGGCCTCGGCCACGGGCACCTCGCAGGGTGCCTGGATCGACACGATTAAGAAAAACGGGGAGCTGCGCGTCGGTGTTGCAACGTCGCCACCGATGACAGTGGAAAAGGACGGCCAGCTCGGTGGCCCGAACCTGATTCCGCTGCAGCGCCTCGCCGATGAGCTCGGCGTAAAACTCACGACCGTGCCCTCCTCATGGGGCAACATCGTTTCCGGTCTCCAGGCGAACCGTTACGACGTGGCAGCTAATCTGAACTCGACCCTGCAGAGGGCAGTGGCCATCCAGTTCAGCCGCACCGTCTACGACTACCCCGCCGTATTCCTGGTACCGGCCAACTCGCCGTTCAAGACGGCCGAGGATGTGCTCGCGGCGAAGCAGCCTGTTGCAAGCCCGGCAGGCACCGCAGAAGGGGCAGCGGCGAAGAAAGCCGGCGCCGATGTCCTGGAAGTTCCCGACTGGACCAACGCCTTCCAGTCACTGCAGGCTGGCCGTGTCACCTCGATTTTCGCCGACCTTGCCACGGCAGAGGTTCAGGCCCAGCAGGACAAGGGGTACAAGATCATTGTTCCTGAGCACCCCATCTACCAGGGTGCCGCAGCATACGGGCTCCCGGCCAACATCGACGCCCGTTCCAAGGATCTGGTTGACCTCGCGATCTACAACGCCCAGATCAGCGGCGACCTGGATCGGGCATACGAGCAAGTCAACTACGTGACGGTCGACAAACTCGGCGAGCTCAAGAAGTAATGGAGTAGTCGTGAACAACTACAACTTCGACTGGGCGCTGGTTTGGGGGGCGTTGCCTGACCTAATGATGGGCCTGGCGACCACCATTCAGCTGGCGATCCTCACCATCGTCCTGGCGATGATCCTGGCCATCCCGCTCGCACTGGCTCGAATGGCCAAGATCGAAATCATAAGATGGGTCGCCCAGGGCTACATCGAGATTTTCCGGTGTACTCCGATGCTGGTTCAGCTGTTCTGGATTTTCTACGCTCTTCCGGCGCTGACGGGAATCACGATCCCCGGATTCTGGTCGGCTTTGATTGCACTTACTGCCAACCTGACGGCCTTCATGGCCGAAGCCTACCGCAGTGGTTTCCAATCAGTCCCCGTGGAGCAGGTCGAAGCCGGCCAAATGCTTCGACTGAACCGCATGCAGCAGCTCCGGTACATCATTGTTCCGCAGGCCCTGCGCCAGCAGACACCGGTGATCCTGTCCCTGAACATCTCGATGTTCAAAGACACCGCTCTAGTTTCCACCATCGCAGTGGCTGATCTGATGTTCCGTTCCAATGTGATAGCGACGCAGTCCTACAAAGCGCTTGAAGTGTTCACGACGGCGGCAGTCATTTACTTCGTGATCGCCTTCCCCGTTTCCTTGATCACCAGCCACATCGAACGCCGGTCCCTGCAACCACCGAAGCCAAAGCCCTTCAAGCGGGCCGCTTCGCCCGCTACCCCACTCGTCCCGGAAGGAGTCCGCTGATGACTGCCACGGCAGGACAACAAACCACGGCCAACGTTTGCGAGGCCGAGGCAGCTGGCCAGGACCACCTGGTCTCGGCCAGGGGACTGCGCAAAACCTTCCACGAGAACAAGGTGCTCGACAACGTCGACTTCGATGTGGACTCCGGGGAGGTCGTGACCATCATCGGGCGAAGCGGTTCCGGCAAATCCACGCTGCTTCGCGTCATTGCCGGCCTTACGGAGCCTGATGACGGCGATGTCTGCCTCAACGGGCGGCTCGTACGCCGAAATGGAGAGCGGACCGACGAATGGAATGCCGGAGCGTCCCTGGTTGGCATGGTGTTTCAGAGTTACACGCTCTGGCCGCACATGAATGTCTTTGACAACCTCACCCTCGCACCCCGCAAGGTTCTCCATATGTCGAAATCCGAAGCTTCAGACCGTGCCGCAGTGGCACTCAAAGAAGTCGGCATGGAGGAATTCATCAAGGCCAACGTGAGTCAGCTCTCAGGCGGCCAGCGCCAGCGCGTCGCCATTGCCCGGGCCCTCATGATGCGCCCACGACTGATCCTTTGTGACGAGATCACCTCGGCGCTCGACCCACCGGTTGCCGCGGAAGTTCTCGGCGTCCTGACCCGGCTGAAAAACGAAGAAGGCCTGGCCATCTGCCTCGTCACGCATGACATGGCCTTCGCGGCCAAAGCAGCCGACCGCGTCGTCTTCTTCTCCGAAGGCGTGATCAAGGTCAACGCCAACCCCCATGAAGCCTTCGAAGAATGCGGTAACGCCGAACTGAAGTCCTTCGTGGATGCCGTGCGCTTCGGATAAGCCAGCAAAACCCACAAGCCATCAATTCAAACCAACCAGTCCCAGACGGTTCAACAAAAGGAAAAACACACATGACCACCACGACCAAGCTGCGAGGCATGCTCGTTGCGCTCGTCACCCCCTTCACCCCCGACGCATCTGAAGTCGACTACGAAGCACTGACTACCCACATCAACAACCTCATCGAGGCCGGCGTCCACGGCCTCGTCCCTAACGGAAGCACCGGCGAGTTCACCGCCCTGACCTTCGACGAGCGCCTCGCCGTCGTTGAAGCCTGCGTGAAGGCAGCCGACGGCCGGGTGCCGGTAATCGCCGGAACCGGGGCACTGACCACCAAGGAAACCCTCGAGTACAGCAAGCACGCGGCCGAGGTGGGCGCCGCTGGTGTAATGATCGTCCCCCCGTTCTACGACTCGGTGAACGTTGACGAGCTTCGCGGCCTGCTGCAGGAAGTTCACGAAGTGAGCGGCCTGCCGATCATGTACTACAACATCCCTTCTGCAAGCGGACTTACCCTCACCGCCCAGGAACTGGCGGACCTTTCCGAGGTCCCCGGCGTCGAATACATCAAGGACACGTCCGGGAACGCCGATGCTCTGACCGAGCTCCTGGTCAAGCATTCCGACCGCATCACCACCTTCAACGGTTGGGACACGCTGACCTTCGTCGGCATCGCCAGTGGTGCCAAGGGTTCCGTCTGGGGCGCCATCAACATCTTCCCGGAACTCGCTGTGGAGCTGTGGAACGCCATCGCTGAGCGCAAGGACCTGGATGAAGGCAGGGCCATCTGGGCCAAGCTGTGGCCGATCGTCGATTACATCGACAACTTCAACTACGCGGCCGGAATCAAGGCCGGAATGAACCTGGTCGGCCGTCCGGCCGGTCCTGTCCGGGCGCCGTTCAAGCCCCTGGGTGACAACGACCTCAAGCCGCTTGCAGAGCTGCTCGAGCAGGCAGGCCTGCCGGTCGTCTAGTCCGGCAGCATCGAGCGACTGCAAGTCCCGTCGCGGTGGTCCTGGTTGGTGGAGAATATAAACCAAACAGGACCGCCGCATCGCTCAAACAACATACGGTTACTCGGCGGGAATGCCGATGACCAATGCAGGCAAGGGGACTGATTATATGAATGAGCCATCACAGGTAGCCGAAGGGACGAAGCTTTACGGCCTCATCCCGGTAACAACATCAACGAGAAGCGATGAAGCAACGCGAACCATCAGACATGCGTTGCTGACCGGCCAGCTCGTACCCGGGCAAAGGGTCAAAGAAATCGACCTGGCGGCAGTTCTGAACGTCAGCCGGCAAACCGCACGTGAGGCCATGGGCGAGCTCATCCACGAAGGCACCCTCGTTCGCGAGCCCTACAAGGGTGTCCGGGTAGCCGAGATTACGCCGCAGGACGTTATGGATGTATCTGAAATCCGGCTGTCTCTGGAAACCCTCGCCGCCCTACGAATTGCTTCTCAACCCGACCGCGCAGGCCTGCAAAGGCTAAAGGAAGCTCTCGAGGTGCACCTGGCAGCGCTGGATAGCGGTGACGTCGTCTCCGCCGACCTCACCCACCTGGATTTTCACCGAACTATGTATGAAGCGGCAGGAAATCCGCTGCTGATAAAAATTTGGCCTCTGGTGGCAGCCAGGATCCAGATGGCGATAACCCTGGATCAGTCCGTTCGGCAGGACCCCGAGCGTGACCGTGAACTCCACCAACGCCTATACGACACCATTGCTGCAGGTGACCCGGAAGCAATCAGCGCAGAGGTTAGGTACCACGTGCAGGATGCGGCCAAAGAGATTGCCCCAACGATGGACAGGCGGAAGGCATCCGGCCATCCGCCTGGCCATCCCATGTAACACGTCACCCCCAAGAGACGGAGGACTCAGTGAAAGGTTCCCGCAGGTACGAGGACTACAGGATCGGTTGTAAAGAGTGGTCCGGCCTAGTGGGACTGCAGGTCATGGTGTGCCGCCCCGGCAGAG
This sequence comes from Pseudarthrobacter sp. TE9888, assembly GCF_056279345.1. NCBI lineage: Bacteria > Bacillati > Actinomycetota > Actinomycetes > Micrococcales > Micrococcaceae > Pseudarthrobacter > Pseudarthrobacter sp. TE9888. The sequence continues at coordinate 96,290 of NZ_JBWBRD010000003.1, forward strand.
AGACGCTATGGGGGGTTCTGGACGCAGCAACTGACGACTCAACGATCGCTTGGGTGTCGACCACAGAATACGGCCGCGTCTTGATCGACAAGTCCTTGGATGACGAAGTCCGCCTCGACGAAAGGGACCACTGGATGATTCTGGCATCGGGGCTCCTTCCAGAATGGACCAGGGTTCTTTAGGAGATAGTGCGGGCAAACCGCACGCGCGCTTTACTGCCGCCCCTTCCGATGCTCGTCCTGACGGTGAATCACGTAGACTCTTTGGAGCTTCGCCCGAAAGGATCGCTATGAAAATTGATCGACTAGTGATCCCTGGATCTAAAAGCATCACCAATCGAGCGTTACTTCTGGCTGCTGCGGCCGAAGGGACCTCAATCCTGGCAAAGCCGCTGAAGAGCGCCGACACACTGGCCTTTAGAGCGGCTGTTGAGACACTCGGCGCCAGGATCTCAACGGACGGTGACGACTGGGTCATTCACGGCCTTGGCCAAGCGCCGGAGACTGACGCAAATATCTGGTGCGAAGACGCCGGCACCGTTGCCCGCTTCCTGCCTCCCTTCGTGGCCGCCGGGCATGGCACATTCACCATCGACGGAACCGATCAGCTGCGCCGGCGCCCGCTTCAACCTGTCATCGACGGAATTCGGCACCTTGGAGCTCAAGTCACCGCAGACCACCTGCCACTCACGATAGAGGCCAACGGCCTCGCAGGCAGTGAATACGAAATCGAGGCCCATCAGAGTAGCCAGTTCGCTTCCGGGCTGATCATGGCATCGCCCTACGCGCACCAGGGATTGCGGATCCGGATCCCCAACCCCGTCAGCCAGCCCTACCTCACAATGACCCTCCACATGATGCGGGACTTCGGCATTGAAACCGTTACGAACGGAGACACTGTTGCCATCCCGCCCGGACGCTACGCAGCCCGCCGATACGAAATAGAACCCGACGCATCAACCGCATCCTATTTTGCCGCAGCTTCCGCGGTTTCAGGACGACGCTTCGAGTTCCTGGGCCTTGGGACTGAAAGCCTCCAGGGCGACACCTCGTTCTTCAACGTGCTCGGGCAACTGGGCGCCGCAGTTGAGTGGACAGCAAACTCGGTCACCATTGCAGGGCCGGAAAAGCTGCGCGGCAACCTCGAAATCGATATGGGCGAAATTTCCGACACCTTCATGACACTGGCTGCCATTGCCCCGCTGGCCGACGGACCCATCACCATAACCAACATCGGGCATGCGCGGCTTAAGGAGTCCGACCGTATCGCGGCTATGGACACCAACCTTCAGCTGCTGGGCGTACGAACTGAGGTCGGGAAGAACTGGATGCGGATCCATCCTTCAACCCCACACGCTGGAAGCATAAACTGCCACCGCGACCACAGAATTGCCATGGCGTTCTCGATCCTGGGGCTTCGCGTCGAGGGTATTTCCTTGGATGATCCACAATGTGTTGGGAAGACATTTCCAGGATTCTTCGACTACCTGGGAAACCTGTTCCCTGAAAAGAAGCCCCTGCTCCCGAAGGTCACACTTTAAATTCCCTGCTGGCCATAGGCCTAGTTCTCCAACGGCCCCGCCCGTATTGCTGCACATCCAGCAGAGAAATCAACAGTTCAGCGCTCCCGACTCTATGTGCCCTGAATGCCTCTTCAATGACATTGCTGTCCCCGCTTCTCAGGGCAAGG